>CAMWJQ010000455.1 GCA_947174615.1 uncultured Lachnospiraceae bacterium | reverse complement strand
CTGCAGAACCTGATCGTGCGGGGGCACAAGGAGACGATGATCTCAGCGATTCGAATGACAGCGCAGGTGGACGGCGGTCCGGTTTATATGAAACATGCGTTATCTCTTGAGGGGAGTGCGCAGGAAATTCTGATGCGCTGTTCGGATATTATTTTTCAGGAAATGATACCGTCCTTTTTAGAAGATGGCAAAAAGCTGATACCAGTGCCGCAGCAGGGAGAACCAGTGTTATTTCGCCGCAGAAAGCCTGAGGAGGGAGAAATCACTGCTGACATGGAACTGGGGCAGATCTATGATTTTATTCGAATGCTTGATGGGGAGGGGTATCCGAGGGCATTTATGGAGTTTGGCGCGTATCGGATGGAGTTTGACAAGGCGTGTCTGTCCGGGGAGGAACTCTCGGCGCGTGTGGTCTTTCGCCACAGGATGGAGTAATACAGGCGGAAATAATTAGCATTTTAATAAGGAGCGTGTGAATGGATGAAAACAGTGTTGGTAGTGGCAGCACATCCCGACGACGAGATTCTCGGTGTAGGCGGGACGGTGGCAAGGCATGTCGCGGAGGGCGATGAGGTTTATGCCGTTATTTTAGGAGAGGGACAGACGTCCCGCAGTGATCACAGGGAGGATGCGGACCAGGGGCTGGTGGAGGAGCTGCACAAGAATACAATGGAGAGTGCGGCGGCAGTTGGCTTTCGCGAGGTGTTTTTTGCCTATTTTCCAGACAATCGTTTTGACAGTGTGGATTTGCTGGATATTGTAAAAACGATCGAGCAGATGATTTGCAAGCTGAAGCCGCAGATTATCTACACGCATTACAGCGGGGACCTCAATGTGGATCATCAGCGCACGGCGCAGGCGGTGCTCACGGCGGCAAGACCGATCGGGTCGTACTGTGTGGAGGAAATCTATGCATTTGAGACACTTTCCTCTACAGAGTGGAATCTGGATTACAGTGCACAGCCTGCGTTTCATCCCAATGTGTTTGTCGATATCACTGACTATTATAATAAAAAGGAACAGGCGATGGCGTGCTATGTGTCAGAGCTGTGCAGCTTCCCGCATCCGCGCAGTATGACTGGCATGGACGCCCTGTCAAGGACGCGCGGCATGACGGCAGGCATGGAGCGGGCAGAGGCTTTCATGCTGATACGCAAGACGATCAAAAGAGCAGGAGAATAACAGATGATATATATTCGGGCAGATGGCAATAAAGCAATTGGTATGGGACATGTGATGCGTTGTCTGGCTGTGGCGGAAGCGGTCGCGGAGATGGACTGCCCGCCGCTGGTGTTTCTCACGGCGGATGAAGGCTGCCATGAGATGATTGAGGACAGAGGATTTTGTGTGTTTACGCTGGAGACGGATTACAGGGAGATGCTGCGTGAGCTGCCGCAGTTTGAGCGCATTCTGGACAGGAGATCCGATCTCGTGCTCGTGGACAGTTATCACGCGAATAACGAGTATTATTTAAAACTTGGAAAGCTGGCGCGGGTGGCCTGCTTCGAAGATCTGGGGGAACCCCATCCGGTTGACTTGCTGATCAATTACAATATCTATGCGCCGCAGCTTGAGCAGTGTTACCAGAAAACCTTTTCCGATCACTATCCGAAAAAGGCGCTTCTGGGCACGTCGTATGTGCCGCTCCGCAAAGCGTTTCGGAAACCTGCCTGCTATCAGGTTCGTGACCGGGTGACGGAGATTTTGATTACGACAGGGGGGAGCGACCCGTATTTTGCGGCTGGGGCGATTGCGGATGCCTTGATCAAGGATGCCATGATTATGGAACAGGGGATTCATCTGCATCTGGTCAGCGGACCCTTTAACCAGTTTGCAGATGAGCTGAAAAGCAGATATCGTCATATGATGCAGATCACAATTCATGAGCAGGTGGGGAATCTGCGCAGTCTGCTGCTTGAAAGTGATCTTGTCATATCTGCGACAGGGAGCACAATCTATGAGGTCAGTTCTCTTGGTGTGCCGATGATTGTCTTTTATTTTGCAGAGAATCAAAGGCAGGGCGCTGAGGCGTTGGAAGCGTGCACAGAGATTGTCAATGCGGGGTGTTTTGCCGAGGAGGGCAGCGCAGTGGCAGACAGGATTCGGGAGACTGTCAGGAGATGCATTCGCGACAGCGACTACAGAAGACGGCTGTGTCAGCAGGAGACAGCGCTTGTCGATGGCAGAGGGGCACACCGCATCGCAGAACAGCTCAGAGCGTTGTGTGGACGCATATAAACAGATGTTAGCGCTATCTACATGAAACAAAAAAGGAGAATACTATGGTATCTGGAAAAAAAAGACAGTTAAATTATGAGCTGCTCCGTATTCTTGCGATGTTGATGATTGTGTGCCTTCACTATCTCAGTAAGGGAGGGCTGCTCGGCGATCCTGCGAGGGCGGACATGACCGCCACGGGATACGCAGCATGGGTTGTGGAGGCGCTGTGTATCGTGGCGGTCAATGTATATGTGCTGATCAGCGGCTATTTTGGGGGAGATTCGCTGGAGACCATAGGAAAGCGTCTGACGTTCTGGGAAGTGATGCGAAAGCCGCTGAAAATATGGAAACAGGTCTTTTTTTATTCGATGCTCTTTGGCTGCGGGGCGATTGTCCTTGGACTGCAGGCATTTGACCCGTATCGCTTTTTTTCTTATTGTTTTCCGAGTGTGACAGAACATTACTGGTTTGCGACTTCATATATCTTTTTGTGCCTGCTGATGCCGTTTCTCAACGCCGGGGTTTCCTGTCTGGACCAGAAAGAGCTGCGCTGTCTGCTGCTTGGCTTTCTGTTAATCTTCAGTGCAGCGAAAACGCTGATACCGATGCAGCTTCCGTGGGATAAGTACGGATATGACAGTCTTTGGTTTGTGGTGTTGTATCTGACAGGCGCCTATCTTCGACGGTACGAGATGTCGTTTTGGGCGCGCAGATGGCGGGCAGCAGCGTTGTATTTGGGCAGTACAGCAGCAGTTTTTGCCTCCTTTTTCCTGATTCGGCTGATTTATCTGAAAACAGGGATGCTGGGGGAGCGGATCAATTATGGATATACTTATAATTTCCTGTTTTGTTATACAGGCGCCGTGGGATTGCTGTCAATTAAACCAAAAGCCCCATCCCCCCGATAAGGAA
>CAMWJQ010000454.1 GCA_947174615.1 uncultured Lachnospiraceae bacterium | reverse complement strand
CCGAGATCTACACGAGCCTTATCGTCGGCAGCGTCAGAGGTGTATAAGATACAGTCTGTTCCCTTAGCTTTGTGATCATGTCCGTGAGTTCCCGCCTGTCTGTCCGCCTGCCCATTCGCTTTAGGATACGGTCAGATGCGTGCTGTATGGGAATGTCCAGATAGCTGCACACTTTCTCCTGTGTCCGTATCGTCTTGATCAATTCGTCTGTGATTTCCTCTGGGTAACAGTAAAGAATCCTGATCCAGTAAACACCCGAAATCGCGCACAATCTGTTCAGCAATTCAGGCAGACGCTTCTCGCCGTACAAGTCCATTCCATACAAGGTCGTTTCCTGCGCTACCAAGATAATTTCCTTCGCGCCAAATGCAACAAGGCGCTCCGCCTCCAGAACAAGTTCTTCTATTGGAAGGCTTCGATAATGCCCTCTTACCTTGGGAATAATACAGTAGCTGCAGTGTTTATCACAGCCCTCAGCGATCTTTAGATATGCATAATGCCCCCCTGTGGTGACAATTCTTTGATGCTGTGCAGAACGGTCATATACCGCAGGCATATGACTGATGTCTTTCAAATAATTTTGATGTCTCCCAGCCAGCGCTTCCTCTAACGCATCCGCAATCGCATCAATCGCCGTTGTGCCAACGATCGCATCCACTTCCGGGATTTCTATTTGTATCTCATCCCGATAGCGCTGTGCGAGACAGCCTGCGGCAATAAGCGCTTTGATCCCGCCGCTTTTTCTCAGCTCTGCCATCTCCAAAAGCGTATTGATGCTCTCCTGCTTGGCATCATTAATAAAGCAGCATGTGTTGACCACCACTGCCTGCGCCTGCGTCTCATCATCCGTTATCGAAAATCCCCTCTGAACCAATGTACCAAGCATCATCTCCGTATCTACCAGATTTTTATCACAGCCCAGAGATATAAATAAAATTTTCAAATCTTAATCCTCATGTGTTATCTTGATCTTACCTTTGTTTAATTCCTCTATAGCGATTGACAACGGCTTCGTCTGCCTGGTGTCCACCAAGGGCTCCTCCCCAGCAATAATCTGCCTTGCACGCCTTGATGTCGCCATGACAATCGAATAACGGCTGTTTACCACAGGCGCTTCTCCCTGCTCAACCTCATTGTTTACTACTTTCATTAAATCTGTGTACGATGGATGTAACATGTTTTTCCCTCTCTTTGATAATTATTATATGATATTTATACATTTTCGTCGGCATCGTCATCCGCCAACGCTCCCTGTGCCCGTCCCGCAATGGTCTCAGGCAGGAGTGCCGACAGCACAATCTGGCTGCTTTCCATTACCAGCACCGACTTTGTCCTGCGTCCCTGTGTGGCGTCTATGACAGTGCCGTTTTCCTTTGATTTCTGCACAAGCCTTTTTACGGGCGCCGAATCAGGACTCACAATCGCTATAATCTTTGACGTGTTGACGATATTTCCGAACCCTATATGAATCAGTCTGTTCACCTGCCACCTCACTGCTGTCTGTATTGTATTCTGAAAACTACTCAATATTCTGTATCTGTTCTCTAACTTTCTCAATCTCGGTCTTTAGATCAATGCCGCGATTCGATATCACCAGGTCATTTGCTTTCGAGAGGATCGTATTTGCCTCCCTGTTCATCTCCTGTGCAATAAAATCCAGCTTTCTGCCTATGCTGCCGCCGTCGGACAGCGCCTGTTTCATTGTTTCAATGTGGCTTCGAAGCCGGACAAGTTCCTCATCCACGCACACTTTATCTGCAAAAATGGTAATCTCTGTCAGCAGTCTTGACTCGTCCACTGACGCATCGCAGAGGAGCTCATGAACTCTCTCCTCCAATCTTTTTCTGTATTCGTCGATGATCTGCGGCGAGCGTTCCTCTATGAATGCGACGTGTTCCAACATACCGTCCAGCTTCCCCTTTAGATCTGCGGCGAGATTCTGACCTTCCTTAATACGTGTTTCCACCAAACCTTCTGCAGCTCCCCGTATGGCTTTAGAAAGTCCCTTCCAGATTTCCTCCTCATCGACAGCCTGCTCTTCCATTGAAAATACCTCAGGATATCTTGAGAGCGTGGAGACTCGGACATCATTATCCAATCCGAAATCTTCTGCCATAACTTTCAGATATCCATAATACTCCGCAGCAATCCCTTTATTGTATTTAATGCATACATTACTCTCAGAAAAATCTTCATATGTGATAAACAGATCAATCTTTCCGCGCTGCACATAATTTTTCAATTCATTTCTGATAGAACTCTCAAAAAAACTGAGCTTTTTTGGTATCTTGATATTGGCATCAAGATATCTGTGGTTTACGGATTTCATCTCAACAGTGTACTTGCTGTCGCCCTCTGTGATCTCACACCGTCCAAAGCCTGTCATACTTTTAATCATCTCAATCCCCCTGACCGCCGATTGATTTTGAACATATATTAAAGTATTATAAGATAATCCTTTCGCCGCGTCAACCTATTTTCGCCCGAAATGAAAAAGAGACAAAACAGCCTTGAAAACACTGGAAAAAAATGCTATTGTAATATATATTTTTGTAACAATTTGGAGGTTGAAAAATATTTATTATGAAAAAGTTGTCAGCAAAACACCCGAAAATCGTATGGTGTCTGAGGAATCTTATCCCTATGATACTGTTTCCCATCGCAAACTTTTACCTATTTGAATGGTATCTGAACAATCCATGGAAAGAAATGAAAATTCCCATACAATTCCTAAACATTTATTTGTTCGAGCTGCTTATGGCGTTGTTCCTGTGTGTCTTTGGACGCCTGAAATGGTCGCTGCGTCTGCAAAGTATATTTTTTATGATTGTCGGACTGGCAAATTATTATATTATCAGCTTCCGTTCTGCCCCAATCATGCCGTGGGATATCTACTCCCTCGGCACTGCGCTGAGCGTTGCCAATAATTTCAAATACACCGTCGAGCGCCAGACCATCATTGTCCTGATTGGATTTATCTTGTTAATCGTATGCGAATCCGTTGTCAATCTGGAATTAAAAGGTACGGGCAAATGGAAAAAACGCTTTTGGGGAATCCGCGTGACAGGCGCCGTTATCTTTTTTGCGCTGCTTTGCAGTTTCACACACATGCTGCATCAGGACAGCACTATCATCAAGTATAAAAT
>CAMWJQ010000453.1 GCA_947174615.1 uncultured Lachnospiraceae bacterium | reverse complement strand
TTTTACCGGATAATTTCGTCCGGTTTTAATTTGAGGCTAAGCTCACGGATTCAGGAATTAATAAACTCCCTTTTCGGAAAAGTGTTCCCATTAACTACTCCACGATCCGGAATTGTCATGTCATATTCAGTCGGTCTCTGAGTGCTTTATCTTTGACTGGATATATTCTCTCTACTGGCAGATTTTTAGAGTTTAATTTCCCGTTTTTTCTTTGCTCATTCCATTTTTTTACAAGCGGCGTTAAGTCCTCTATTCGGCAAATGCCTGTATCTAAAAACGCTCTTAATGTATTTCCCTTTAATCCTATTTGGATTGCTGCGCGATTGATCGCATTTCCATTTATATTTCGATCCGGATCCCATTGGCAATAAACTGTTGTTTCATCAAAAGCTTTTTCCCACTGTATTCCAGTATAACTTTTAGAGTCCGGCGATGTCAGCACGGCTTTTTGCAGTATTTCGTTAAAATATGACTGATATACATCTATGGATAAAATACATTCCTGATTTTTTTTAGTTCCCCAGTTAGCGCGATACATAAGCCATAAAAAAGATGGCTTGATCCATGTCATGCGATTAACATTAAAATTTTTTCCAAATGTCTGCAAAGAAATTGCTTCTTTTGCAATTGCAGGATTGTATGCTTGATAAACTCGGATACATTGCCTGTCATATTGTGCAAATATTTCTCTTATATATTCCACACATTTCACCTCTTTTTGCTTATCAACTTCCGATCTGTCAGTGTAATTATAATCTATTTTTAACGAGTACGCAATTCCAAAAAGGGACTTAATAAAAAACTGTTCGCAGCTCAGGAACCTCTGCTGTCATCTGCATTGCCCATTCTTACGGCGCTGTACGAACTGCCCTCGGCTTGCAGTCAGATCACCTCATAAGCCTCCCACGGCGCCGGCATTTCGAGTTTTCGAATCATTTCCTCCAATGCGGGCTCGGGAATATAGCGTGCTCTTTTTTGATTTCTGGCAAACAGCTCCTGATATGGCGCTTCCAAATACAGAATATGCACCCGCGCACCGTATCCGGCAAACAGACCGACCAACCGCTGTCTGGTCTCCTGGATAATGTTTGTCGCATTCCAGATAAACGGCTGCTTTCGCCGCAAATAAATTCTTGCCTGCTCCGTGGCAGCCTGCGCCACCCTGCCAGAATTCTTTGCAGGGGAAACACCCATCCGCTCCCGAATGTCATCCAGCGAGACAACAGGCAGTCCCATGCCATGCCGCGCAATCCAGCTGTCCTTTCCCGCAAGCGGCAGACCAGACAGCAAAAGAACATCAAATTCCGTGCGATCGCATAACACTGCCTGATGCCGCAAGCTCTCCCGATGAAAATATTGATACTTTGTATAGGGATTGGCAAACACATAGGGCTGTTCCCAAATGCCTAATTCCTTTGCATAGTCGGCAAATAACGCCACCTGTTCCTCCAATTGGTCCGATTCTTCTGCAATCCGTCCCTGCACATCTGCCTTGGAAAGCAAATACAGAAGCCGCAGCGGAATGCTTTCTGCCGCTTTGAGCAAATCAAACTCGATTCTGTCTTTTGCCCAGAACCACACCGGCAGTCCATGATACCGAATCAGCCTGGCAGCTTTCTCCCGCTGGGAAAAAGTCAGCCCGAACTGTTCTGCATTCCTGTAAGCCAGCCATCGAAACTTCTTTTCCCCCATCATCGTATGATTCGGCGATACCCAATTCCCATCCTCCTGCTTTGTACAGTAAACTTTGCCGATATCATGAAACGCCGCTGCCATAAACAACAGCTCCTGTTCTTCTTTTTCCAGTTCCCTCCATTCCGGAAGTTCCAGCAGCCGCTCACATACCATTTCCGTATGGCAGTAAACATCGCCCTCGCCGTGATAGGACGGGTTTTGAGGAATCTCTTTCATCAAATTTAACTCGCTATATTTACCGGAGAGTTTCTGAAATGAAAATCCACCCTCACGAATCTCCCTAAGAATTTCCTGACACATCCCTGTCCACTCCCTCCTGCATCGCGAACAAATCCACACCGTCCGCCAGACAATTGACAATCATCGGGCGATTTACCCAGTGACTCTCTGAATCAAGAATGGTGTTGAGGAAGGACCCCCGCACAAACTTTAGCCGGTCGGTCACATAGTCCCCGTCCTCCACCTTGATATAGATGCCTTCCATGATTCCTGTCAAATCTGTCTGACGCGCTGCCAAAGCGCTATCTGTTCCACTTTTTTGGCACTGTGCAAGAAAATGGCGCTGCTGCTCCCTGGAGATAAAAAGACTCTGCCCAATCCACCTTTCAATCTCTCCCACAGTGCTAAAATACCCTTGCGTCAATACACGCACCGAATGCACAAACGCAGCATTGCTCAAAAATTCCCTGCGTTTGCGGGTTGAAAAGAAGCGCTGCCTCCTTTTATCAAAAATATCAAACTCCATGAAATAGTGCGGCAGTCTGTCATAAAATACTGTATGCTTGGCATACAGCCATTCTCCATACATCACATACCGATCTCCCAGAAGCGCGCGCAGCCTGCTTTCAAAGCAGCCTGCCCAGACCTTGAACAAATCAAACTGGTGTTCTCCATGCCCGCCGTTTAAAAAATGTCCTCGGCTTTGCAGATACATTTTTCCATCTGATCCAAAGCTGATTCCACAGTTTGCTCCGTCTACTTTTTCCTCAAGGACGAGATAGCGCCCCTTTATTTCACCTAATTTTACGCAATCAAGGTCTTCATCGCCCAATTGCTGCTTAGACCCCTCAAGATGTCTTGTTCTCGGATATTTAAAAATCTGTTCCATATAAATCCTCCTGTACACAAAAAAAGCTGTGAAGGAATATCTTTCACAGCACAGGAATCAGACCATATCCCGTCAGGATAAGGCGGCTCCCAGCTGTTCCTATATTCCGAATTTACAGATACACTAAAACAATCACTGCCACTTGATGACAGTGCCTGCATTTTTCTGTATCTTATTTTCAGAATATAGTATTACATGGGGAGCCTCCAATCTACGCGAAGTCAAAACTACTTTTGTTAATTTTCACTATAACACCTCCTAAAATCTTTGTCAAGAATGACAGCTTATCGGCAGCTTTGACGCTTAAATTTTTATTTATACTATCATCATTACGATAATTAATA
>CAMWJQ010000452.1 GCA_947174615.1 uncultured Lachnospiraceae bacterium | reverse complement strand
ATCAAACTGTATCAGCCGCCGACCCAAAATCGCATTTTTGATATGCTCATAGAGCTGTGCCCTGCTCCCGCTCCAATCTGACAAGTCAATCGCAAGCCACTCAACCGGGTCTGCACGAAAAAAATCTCCGAGCTTTTGCAGGATGTTTTCCCCATCTTCTGCCTTGGTTTCTCGAAGTGATACCAATCCAGATAAAATCTCTTGCTGCTCGTCCTTTGTGAGCAGCATTTTGTCCAGCACAAACTGTTCTGTCAGACAGATTCCGCCGTTTTTTCCTTTCTTGGCATAAATTGGTATGCCTGCAGCGCTGAGTGTGTCCATATCGCGGTAGATTGTGCGCACGGACACCTCAAAACGCTCGGCAAGCTCCGCGGCGGTGACTGTTCCCTGCCGCATCAGAATGTATATCATTCCCAATAAACGATTGATCATAATTTGTTACTTTATACCCACTTCTCAATGATACAGCGTGAGGTCGCAAGGCTGTTCTCATGCCGCTCTAAAAATCATATCATAGATCCCCCAATATTGCTATCACAAAAATATCCCACACCAAGAGCAGACTTTTTCTTGATGTGGAATATTTTTGTTTCTTCGGACACTTCCATCATGCACCACTGACATACAATCCCCTTAACCATACGAATCTCTATTGACTTGATCTGCAGTTTTCCAACAGTCATCCGGCTAAGCAGCTGTTAAAAAAGAGGCTTTGCAAATCGACGTCTGCATTGCCCCTTTAGTCCGTATCTTCGTCTGGCACATATTCCATGATATCTTCTATACGGCAGTTTAAAATACGACATAGATTGTTCAGAATCATGGTCTTAACTATCATATTTTTCCGCAGCCGATGAAGCTGCGCTTTGTCTACTCCATAGTCCTTGATCAGTCTGTACTGGCTGATCTCCCGATCTTTCATCGTAGACCAAAGACGATCATATTTAATCATGCATTCAACCCCTTTCCATATTATTTTAACTGCCATGGCGTTGAAATAATATGGTGCATGTATAATCCCCATCTTAGAGAACTACAGTATTTTTTGAGGATTGAATCTTCATGATACAAAGTTTAAACTTCACTATTTTTTGACAAGGCGCCGCATAAATCAAACGCCATTTGCAACAGCTCGAAAAAACGCCACATGCTTTAACTCATAGCCTTTTTCCATAAAGTTTGGGTCTGCACTGGTCTTGACGATAATGACGCGGTTCGTCGGATTGACATAGATCCACTGTCCATACACGCCAATTGCCATAAACTCGCCCTCATTTCCTTCTGGCACCCACCACTGATAGCCGTACCCAATCGCATTGTCGGCGTCATGGTTTGCACCGGGTTTCGAATACTCCGCACTGATATCAAGACTGTCCCGCACCCACGCTCTTGGAAGAATCTGCTCGCCATTATAGCTGCCCTCGTTCAGATATAGTCTTGCAAAGCGCGCATAATCCCTAAGGGACACGCTCAAACCGCCCATCGCAAGCTCTGACCCATTGCTCAGAGTCCAATACGCATCCTTTGCTGGATCTATCTTTTTCCAGAGCTTTTCTTCCATATACTCCGCAAGACTGCGCCCTGTCGCGTTGGTGATTACTTTTCCTAAGATTTCGGTGTTGATGCTCTGATACCTGCGGTATGTATATGGCGCTTCCTGAACACCATACTTTGCAATCACCTTCATCGCTGGCGTTCCCATCAATGTCTTCATCGAAAATCCATTCATATCCGTATCTTCATCAAAAGCAATTCCCGATGTCATCTGCAGGCACGCGCGGACTGGAATGTATTCCAGCGCTGTCCCCACAAACTCTGGAATATATTTGCCAAGCGGATCCTCCACACTGCCGACATGCCCTTCCGCGACAGCAATTCCCATCAGTGCAGACACAAAAGATTTTCCCATAGAATTTGACGAAAACAGTGTGTCTTCATCACCGCCCATAAAATAATTCTCGTATTTGATGACATCCTCCTTGATGACAATCATGGCGGTCGTCTTCGTATTCTCTATAAAATCTGCTGTGGGATAATATACGTCCTCATACGAGAAGCCCTCTGCAAGTCTCATATGATTTTCCTGTAAAAACTGAAATACATCTTCCCCAGTACGAATTCTCTTTGTCGGTTGAATCTCAGGGGTGTGTTGGAAGGTATGCGCCAGATTTTCATCCTGAAAGCTGTTCAGCGAAGTGTACAGCATCTTCACCTTTTCTCCGCAGAGTCCCCACGCAATTCCTGCTACGGCTGCAATACCAGCTGCAACAATACATACTTTTTTCATCCTTCTCATGATATCTTATCTCCTTTTCATGATATATGCTTTTTCAATACCCATACCGATTCCTGTGTTTCAAGTACATGCCTGCAGACAGCGCCAAAGGACATCACAACTGTCATTTTGATTTCCCATACTTTCCCCTCCATTCTATCATTTATTTGCTTCTCTTTATTTGCTTCCTGTAATAAGCAGCATAAACCATACAGTAACTGTACAGTCAAGAGATTTCGGAGAATTATTTTTATATTTCGATCTGACTCTTGCATGGAACGCGCAAAACTTGTATGATTAACCATATCGAAACCATACAGTTAGAAAGAATTCCTGAAACTCAAACACGCTCTAATACAGCATTGCCTAAATAACAGTGCCTCATATTTGGGTTAGGTCAGGTCAAGGCGGAGGAAGGAGGAAATGTGAACGATGACAGAAAAAAATAAACTCCTCACTATCGGTCAGTTTGCCGCGATGCATGGCATTAACAAAAAAACCTTAATGTGGTATGATGAGATCGGCTTGTTGAAACCCGCCGCTATCAACCCGGAAAACGGCTATCGCTGTTACAATTACTATCAAAGCCCCCTATTGGAAACCATCCTGCTTCTGCGCGAGCTCGATGTATCTATCCGTGAAATACAGGACTTTATGAAAGACCGCTCTGCGGAAAAGATGAAGTGTTTATTGGAAGAAAAAATTGCAGACCTTGACCGCAGCATCAAACACCTGTATGCGGTCAGAAAGACGTTGTGTAACTATCATCAAAATATGGAAACGCTGCTGACAATGGATTTATCCTAAATCACTATCCTGGAGAAGGAGTATAGCTGCCTCGTAACTGTTTACATTACGCCTGATACCACCTTTG
>CAMWJQ010000451.1 GCA_947174615.1 uncultured Lachnospiraceae bacterium | reverse complement strand
TTCTTCACCATAGTAGAACATATCGCGCAGCTTGGTGTCTGTGTTGATTAAATCAAGGAGCTGCAAGCATTTTTCAGGATACTTTGTATTAATGGAAATCATGTTCAAAGAACCGCGCACTGTCTCATTGGAGAGAATCGTGTCGCCCACTTTCTGAACTGCGACTTCCTTGCCCATCTGCGGTCCCCATGAGGTGATGCCTGCACTCTCCCATCCCTGTGCCACACGCCACATATTGTAGACACGCGCCTCGGACAGTGTCGCAGCGTCGGGATTGATGATGCCCTTTTCATACCAGTCATGCAGTGTTTCCAATGCGGAATAGATATCCGGTTCCTCCAGCGTGAAACATACTCTCGCATCCGCGTCGTCATAGCGCACGCCGAGTATCTGCGTTCCCGCGCCAATCTGGTCATACACGTCGAAAATATAGTAAACGCCGTCATTTTTTGTGTAGACCGGATAGTCGTTTTTGTCTGCTTTCAATGTTGTGAAAATATCTGTCAATGACTCGATTTCCGTGAGGGAAGCAAGGTCTAAGTTGTACTCATCTACCAGCTCCTTGTCCCAGACTGCATAGTTGGAAATCGAGCTGTCCTTGTAGGTCGGCACGCCGTAAATTCTGTCTTTTACCTTGACGCCGTCCCAGTATTTGTCCGGCATCAGCTGCTTTAAGCCCGGCATGTTGGCATCTATCATATCTGTGATATCATAGTACGCGCCAAGATTGATGTCCGCAATATAGTTGTTGCCGTTTCCAAAGATAATGTCATACGGCTCATTGGTGCTGACAATGATATTGCGCCGTTTGTCCCAGTCTCCCCAGGGGATGACTTCCATATCAAGGCTTACCCCCACCTTGTCTCCGATGTACGCATTGACCTTTGCTATCCACGAGTCGTAGTTTGTGGGCATACCGTTTCCGATTGTGACCCATTTGAGCGGAACAATCTCCCCGCTTCCAGCCCCCTGTGACGCGGAACTTCCCTGACTGCCCGAAGATGCCGACTGTCCGCTGCCATTTCCGGCGCTGCCACCGCCGTTTCCCCCGCAGCCTGTAAGCATTCCCATTGTCATCACTGCTGCAAGTCCTGCTGCCAATACTTTCTTATACTTTTTTAATCTCATAATAAATCCTCCTATTTCATGTTTTATTCCTTGACGGAACCGATTGTCAGTCCAGAGATAAAGTATTTCTGGAAAAACGGATAAGTACATGCTATCGGAACGATGATAACGATAGCGATTGCCATGCGGACACTTTCTGTCGGCATCGACAGCTTGTATTCCTGCATGGAAAGCCCCCCATAGGGATTGTTTGCGATATACTCAATATTTTTCTGCATCTGGTTTAACAGGGACTGCAAAGTCTGGAGCTTGGTGTCCTGAATGTACAGGGACGCCTGAAACCAGTCATTCCAGTAGCCGAATGCCGCAAACATACCAATGGTTGCCATAACCGGCTTGGAAATCGGAAGCACAATCTGCGACCAAATACGGAACTGTCCGGCGCCGTCAATCTTTGCCGACTCAATGATCGAATCCGGCACGGTCGTCCGAAAGAAGGTGCGGCAGATGGTCACACTGAACGCCGAGCACGCAAGGGGCAGAATCAGCGCCCAGATGCTGTTGTTCAGACCTAAAATATTGCTTACCACCACATAGCTTGCCAGCATTCCGCCGTTGAATACCATCGGAATAAAAATCAGCCATGTATAAAATTGCTTTAATTTGAAATTCCGTCTCGAAACCACATACCCCATCGACGTATTGAGCGCGATAGATATAATCGTACCGACAATCGTCACCAGCACGGACATAAATGCCGCGCGCAGAATTGTCAGGCGCTCATTCCACAAAAACTCATACGCCGCATTTGACAGTGCCTGCGGAATCAACTGATACCCGTTTTGACGAATTGCCTCCTCGTCTGTAATGGATATCGAAAAAACAAACAACAGCGGAATCACACACATAACTGCCAGTATCAGAAACACGATGTTGAACACAATGTTGGTCGATGTCTTAATCTGGTTTAAGGACTGTCCGCTTTTATCCTGTTTTGCCACGTGACACACCTCCTTCTATATAATCCTGTTCTCATTGTCAATCTTGCTCACTACCCAGTTTGCCAGCAGAATCGTTCCGCAGCTGCAGATTGCCTGGAAGAACGAAGCCGCCGCGGTCTGCCCGATGGGCGCTGTGGACTGGATTGCCATGTAGATGTACGTATCAAATGTCGATGCCGTCGTGTACAGCGATGCGGGCAATTGTCCTGTGACCTGATAAAACAGACCGAAATCCGAGTTGAATATCTTGCCGCAGTCCAGAATCAGCATCATGACAAAGACGGGCTTGATAGCAGGGAGCGTAATATGTCTTGCCTGCTGCGCCTTGGTCGCACCGTCCATGACTGCCGCCTCGTACAGCGACGGGTCGATTCCGGTGATGCTCGCCAGATAGATGACCATTCCGTAGCCCATGCCTTTCCATGTATTTAGGAACACGAGAATGAACGGCCAGTATTTGCTCTCCTGATACCACATGATACGCTCGCCGCCCAATGCGGTAATGATACCGTTGATGTAGCCGCGCTCCGGTGTCAGCAGCGCATAGACGAAATAGCTGACAACAACCCATGACATAAAATAGGGAAGGAACATCATGGTCTGATACACCTTGGATCCCCGCTTGTTGCGCATACTGCTGAGCATCAGCGCCCCACCTACCGCAACGCTTGCGCTGATAATGATAAACGCAATGTTGTAGAGAATCGTGTTCCGCAGGAGCATGGTAAACGAGTTGGATGTAAAGAAATATTTGAAATTTCCAAATCCTGCCCATTCACTGTGCAGCAGGTTGTAGATAAAACCATGTCCGCCTGGCTGGAGCCTGTAGTTCTTAAACGCGATGATGATACCGAACATCGGCAGGTAGGAAAAAATCAGGAACCATAACAGCGTCGGCAGTGACAGGGCAAACAGCTCTGTGTCGTCGCGTGACCAGCGTTTCCACCAAGGTTTGCCGCGGCGAATCCTCCCTCCATCAGTCGATTTGCGAATACCCATTTGCTTTACCTCCTTATATTTATTTTTGTTAACGTCATATTAACATTTATAAATAATCATGTCAACACATTTTAGCATTTTCATT
>CAMWJQ010000450.1 GCA_947174615.1 uncultured Lachnospiraceae bacterium | reverse complement strand
TGTAGCATCGGCGTATTGCTATGCCTAAATCTGGCGTGGGTGTGAAAAGTAACGATAATTAATATTTTTTGAAAATTTTTTTAAAAATCACTTGCTTCCTCTGCCAAAATATGATAATATATTTTTTGTCGTTACGACACACATTTTAGAAACTGCCGGTGTGGCGGAATGGCAGACGCAGCAGACTCAAAATCTGCCGGGGGCAACCTCGTGCCGGTTCAAGTCCGGCCACCGGCATAAAAGAAGCTATTTGTTTAGCTTCTTTTTTTTCGGATGAACATCAAAAAGAAACAGAATAGATGCAAAAACTATCATAGAGCAGCGAACTGGTTCGCTGCTCTATGATAAACATATTACGCTATATGGTCAAGTCTCTCTTTTATTCTGCGCAATTCACTCTCAAGAATATTCACCCGAATGGAAAGCATTTCCTTTTCATTGTCTATTCTCATCGCTTCATGCAGATTTCTAGATAAATCAAGATGTCCCTCCGCTACACGTCTGATATTCACTCGAATTTCATTTTCAAGTGTTATATCAATATTTGTGACCTTCTGTTTAACTTCCTGAAGATCATTTTTTACGTTTTGCATATCACTTTTCATGTTTTGCATATCGCTTTTCATGTTTTGCATGTCAGCCAAAAGCAAGTCCAGTTTTTCACTATCAGTCACTTTATCACCGCCTTTTTTAATTTATTATCTTAGTGATGGAACAATCGAATCCCCGTAAAGCACATCGCCATATGATATTTATTGCAGGTTTCAATGACATTATCATCTCTGATAGATCCCCCCGGCTGTGCAATGTACTTCACACCGCTTCTGTGTGCCCTCTCCACATTATCGCCAAATGGGAAGAACGCATCAGATCCAAGTGCCACATCTGTCATCTGGTCAAGCCACGCACGCTTCTCTTCCTTTGTCAGTACATCCGGCTTCTCTGTGAAGAAATTCTCCCATATGCCGTCTGCAAGCACATCCATATAGTCATCACTCATGTATACATCAATCGTGTTATCCCTGTCTGCACGTCCGATTTTTTCCTTAAACGGCAGATTCAACACTTTGGGATTCTGGCGCAGGAACCAGTTGTCAGCCTTGTTTCCCGCAAGTCTGGTACAGTGAATGCGAGACTGCTGTCCTGCACCGATGCCGATTGCCTGACCATCCTTTACATAGCATACGGAGTTTGACTGTGTGTACTTTAATGTAATCATGGCAATAGCAAGATCAATCTTCGCCTGCTGGGGAATTTCTTTATTCGCTGTCACAACATTTGCAAACAGTGCATCGTCGATCACCAATTCATTCCTGCCCTGTTCAAATGTCATGCCATAGACATCTTTTGTCTCTATCGGAGTTGGCACGTAATCAGGATCGATCTGAATCACTGCATAATTGCCCTTTTTCTTTGCTCTCAGCATTTCAAGCGCCTCTGGCTCATATCCGGGCGCTATGATTCCATCTGATACCTCTCGCTTGATGATCCTTGCAGTATCTGCATCACATATATCCGACAATGCAATAAAATCACCAAAAGAGGACATTCGATCCGCTCCTCTTG
Organism: uncultured Lachnospiraceae bacterium; assembly: GCA_947174615.1. Classification (GTDB taxonomy): domain Bacteria; phylum Bacillota; class Clostridia; order Lachnospirales; family Lachnospiraceae; genus COE1. Next base: position 1,589 of record CAMWJQ010000450.1, on the reverse strand, counting down.
CTCTTGCATAAGCACATGCAAGCGATGACAAATCCCCCATATCATCTACCCAGTAAATCCTGCGTCCAACCTCATCTAAAGGAAGCCCTACTGCTGCTCCGGCAGGCGATACATGTTTGAATGAGGTCGCAGCAGGAAGCCCTGTAGCCTTTTTCAATTCTTTCACAAGCTGCCAGCCATTAAACGCATCCAGAAAATTAATATAACCAGGTTTTCCGTTTAGTACTTCAATGGGCAGTTCCCCGTCTTTCATATATATTTTAGATGGTTTCTGGTTTGGGTTACATCCATATTTTAATTCTAATTCCTTCATTCATTCTATCCTCCTTTTTCTTTACTCCTTTTTATTAAATATTTTTGACTCGTAGCTGCCTGTCTCGATATCAATAAAACGGATAAACAGCGACACTTTATTGTCATCATTCAAGCTGTTCCAGACCATATCGCCAAACGCATTCATGTCATTTGGAATCTCTACAAGCTTCGGCTCACCCTCAAAGCTTGGCAGCGGATTGCCATCTCCCATGTAGGTGTGAATAAAATGCCCCTCTCCTGCTACAGGCTGACTATATGCAAAGGTATAACGATTGCAGGCATCAGGATTTCCATTGTTGCTCTTTAAAATAGACATCGCATAATTATAACTGCCATTTTCAATATGAAGAATCCCTGAGATACGCGGTGTGTAATTCGGCGCATCCGGCTCAAACTCCCTCGTTCTAAGCGCCTGCTCAAAAGTCTGCTGTTTGTCCATCAGCTCATAAATTGTATCCGTCTGATCTCCGTTTGTCACAATCGTTTTGTTCCCAAGTACGCGAACCGGCGCATATATGATCAGACTCGGGTCGCTTAACTTGGACGGTTCAAACGCCTGTGTGCGAATGCCTTCTCCATCCACCACAAACACACGGTTTCTGCTATTCTCACTTCTACCCATAATAAAATACGCGATTGCAGCCTTTTTTCCGTCTCTTGTCTTACCAATCACAATTCCTCTGCCCGGGTAAGCGTTTCCTTTGAGCTCCTGCTCCAATGATAGCATCTTCATCTCTCATCCTCCTATATGTTGAAACTGTGTATGAAAAGTGTGCCCCATGCACTGTCTTCAAGATTGTCTGATGCCGCAGATGGGCATTTAGGCAAGTCAAATTGATGCGTTATTTCTGAACAGTTCCTTACGCACCCCTGCGCATAAAAAACCGTCTGGGCACACAAAGTTCATGCTGCCCAGGCGGTCGGCTTCCAAATCATCATACACTCCCTGTAGGTTCTCCTACACAGCATCTTTTGTTAATACTGTCTCCGCCAGTTGTGTATCTGTTTTTATCATATATGATAGAATCCATTTTGGCAAGTACTTCATTCCCAAATATCCAGATTTTGAGTGTTATTTTTTTAAGTTTAGATATTCTGCTTATTACTCAAATACCGTATACACACCCCATTCATATGAAGCACATCACCCTCAAGCTTTCTTGAAAACATAATCTTACTATCTTCATCCTTGATGACCTCAATATCCTCATCACTGCTGTTGACGATCACTTCCAGCGTCTCACCCCAGCCCATTTTCTGAAACTGTATCACGC
>CAMWJQ010000449.1 GCA_947174615.1 uncultured Lachnospiraceae bacterium | reverse complement strand
TTCTCATACAGCTCCTTGTCCACATTAATATGCCTTGAATTATTTTCTATTACATTATAAATTAGGAAATACTCCCCATAATTCGGAATCAATACTATATTATTCCCTAATTTGATAATCCCCATATATACAAAACCGGATTCACCCTTTCCCAACCCTATATCTGAAACAAACTCGCATTTGCTGTTTCCGCAATCCCTATATAAATAATTGTCCCTAAAATCCAATACATATCTATCATTTCCACTGCCAGACACTGCTAGTGGAATTAGATTCATTGAAGCGTTTATATCTTTTATTGCACCTTTTATATATTGAATCATAGCAATTTTTTTTAACGCCAAAAATAGCTGAAGCACACTGCTCTGATCCCCATAATACACATCACTCATGACCACCGCCCTGTCCAAATCTGTGCTGTCGTCATATATTCCCCATCCCTCTTCTATGTATCTGTCCTTTATTTTCTGATATGCTTCCCACAACTGGGGACGCATGGATTCTATAGTCGCTTTTATCAACGGATGCGGACGCCATAGAAGAGCAACTTCATCTTTATAATGCTTAAAAATTCCAAACACTGACTCCAACTTAACAAGCATATCTTCACCGTGCTGAAGCAGAGCACTGATACCTGTATTATAAAAAATAACCTTTTTGGTCGTACCGTCCGTTCTGTAGATAATACTCTGCCACTCATCAGGAATTTTCACATCTTCCCGCAAGGTATTTGCCAACTTTTCAAACTTCGGCGAACCTGTTCCTAGAAATTTCTTCTCCAAATATGTCCTATCCAGATGTTTCCCTGTAAGTCCAGATTTCTTTGCTGCTTTCAGGTATTCGCGGACATAAATCTTTTTCATGTTCTCTGACTGCACAATTACTTTATCCGCATTGATAATTCCTGGCATAAAACAGAAGTGCTTCATTCCTTCTACTGCCTGCTCGTTATCAGGATCAATTTCACCCAACACAAAGTAAGGGATATAGACTAATTCTTCCGTATATTTTTTCAGGTTCTTAGAGTAGAAAGCCGGATGTACGCTCGTAACCAGATTCCAGTCATCATAGCCGTTGTGAATATAAATCACATCTGGCATATGCTTCTCGAAATCAAATGCATCATAGCGTGTTATCGGCACATAATCCGGATACTGATCGCCTTCGTAGTGCTCCTCTTTAAAACTTCCGTCAGAATTTTTATCAAAATAGGGAATAGGAATTACATACGCGTCACAATCTGGATCAGCATCCGCCGCCTTCCAGACGCTTTCCAGGGAATCCCACATGCTTGCCTTATACGGCAGAAATACTGCCTCCGTCCTGATCTTGATGTCGTTTCTTATGCTGTTTGACGCCTTAATAAGCTTTTGTCGCAAGAATTTATATATTTTGTTGGGGTTAACTGCATTAACGCTATTTACACTGCTGTCTGGCGATAAACATTCATGTATCTGATAAACCTGTTCGCAATATTCCTCTAAAATCGTTACTGTGGGGTGTTCTTCCCCTTCCATGTCCTCAATCAGGGTGCCCATGGCAATTGCAGCGTTCTGGCAGTCTGCCAAAAGCTCCCCTGCCTGTGCGGCAGCCCTGTTTTCTATACATCTTTTTATCTCATCATGAGCCTCTTCCATCTGCCTGATAGTTTCTTCTATCTGCTGTTTCTGCGCCTTTCTCATATCCCGTCCCTGCCATTTCTTTGGCTAAAACCGTAAATATTCGCTGCACCTGCAGCGTCACACTTGTAAAACAATCTTTCTAAATTCTAATAACGACCATCTGCCACAGTACCCGCGCACGGCATTCAGCCGCCATGCGCACTGCAGCACACAGGAAAAAGTACGTTGTGAGAACCTTTTCCTTCAATGGATACATAAGGAATCACAGCCGTCTGTTCTGACGGTGCCGTCCCGTTCGGAACGGCTTCGTGCCATGCCATTCTCAACTTCCATGCAGCCATGGTTAAGAGTTCACACGACACCGGCGTACCTGTTTTTGTATATCCCCAACGCCGTTTTGTCTTTTATATCAAGATATCGCCCGCTACAGTCCCCATTATTTCTGCTTCGCAGAGCCAACGTCTTCGCTGACGCGAATCCAACGTCTTCGCTGACGCGAAGCCGGGGTTAAACCATGCTTCCCAGCCGGTTCATCTTCCGGGTGTATCATTTGACCATTTTCTATTTAATTGTTTTCCGCTTTTCCCTCTGTTCAGGGCATTCTTCGCACCGTTTACCTTTTTATTTTCCTCGAATCCGCAGGCAGGACATATAAATTTTTCGCCGTCTGTATATCCAGTCTGCCCACATGCACTGCATTCCCTGCCAATTCCCCTGCCGATTACTTCTACGATTTTTATACCGTTTTTCTGACATTTCCACTGCAGCCTTTCCGTCACGAAGCCTTTCTTCCACATCCTGAGCAGATGGGTGTCGCCCGTTCCTTTCATCAGCATGCCTGGATTGCGCGGAAGTTTTGCCATATAGACCACCTTCGGTTTTTCCTGTGCAAGCATCCTGTTAAGTTCCATGTTCACGTAGTTTTTAAGCGCTGCGTCCATTTTTTCCTTACGCGCCTGGTATTTCTGCGTGTCTGATGCGTTTTCTATTTCCTTCCGGTAGTTTTTTTCCAATATAAACCGGGAAATTTCCTGCTGCATTTTTCCAAAGCTGCTGCCGTATACATTTCCCGTGCTTGTCGTAATCATATCCCACAGTCCGAGAGAGATGCCGATTTCATCCGCATAATCTTCATGCTTCATGATATTTACAAAAATCGGTATAATGATTTCAATGCTTTTTTTCTGCGGATTTAAGCTAATGTCGAGCATTCTGTCATAGACATTTGCATCAGTCAGCGGTATAAACATTCTCTGACGGTTTGATTTTGTCGCAAGAAATATGCCGTGCTCCCCGTCCAGTTCGCCGTACTTGTATCCCTGCTTTTTTATGGTAAAACGCAATCTGTTATCTGTGTGCTGTCTGTGCAGTCTCTTTCTCGTCTGCCTGCATATATATCTGTTGAGGTTCTTAACACGCTGCCCGCCCCCACTGCCAAGATCTGCAATGACTTTTTCATATCCGGGCTGTATCTTTTCAGGCAGCGGCACCGATTTTCCATTCAGTATGTTCCAATAACAGATGTCCGTTTTCAGTGCGAAGCGGATATAATGCCTGTCC
>CAMWJQ010000448.1 GCA_947174615.1 uncultured Lachnospiraceae bacterium | reverse complement strand
CATATTAAACATAATGCTTTTTTCATATTCTTACCTCATTTCTTCAATTATTTTAATCACTTCTGTTTCATTCATATTAGATTCAATACAATACATAAATTGCTCATTCTGAAAAACTGCCTGCAGTTTATCATCCAGTTCATATAGAAATACCTCAATTTCATTTACAATTTTCTTCTCTGGAACCGCTGTATTTAGATCTTCAGAATATAGCATTTTCCCATATCCGCTCATCGCTCTTATTAGAAATATCACATAAAATTCCCCGTCCGTATACTGTCTGGAAATCCCCATATCTTTTTGTGTTACTCCTTGGGCATGAATAGGCAATGCCTCCAAATCTTCTGGTATATATGCAGGCACTAAAATCTGGATAGATTTCTCCCCCATCAATTCTTCCCATGATTCATATATATCTTCTGACACATCGCGGAGCTGGTTTGTCGTTTCCCTGCTGTCTGATTCCTCCCTGCTATTTCCGACAGTCTCATAGTAAAAAAGATATGCTCTCTCCCTGACAAAATGAAACAAATTCTTATCTGTAGCTTTCACCGATATCCAATTGCAAATGCTGACACATAAGATGATTCCGATAAAAAACATCGCAGCTCTGGCAGATCTCATCTTTTTATCTCTATACTTAATGACTCCTCTAAGATATTTCCTCGCATACACATCTTTCGGCACTTCCTGTACCACAGCCCCCTCCTCTTGCAAATGATTTAAAAGGCTTATAATCGAATCGATTTTCTTTGTATCCATCTTGTCAGGAGATTGTTCAAGCTCTTGTTCAAGCGCTTCATTTAATTCTGCCCTTAACTTTATATCATCTCCTCTGCTCTCATTTTTATTGGGAGTTCTGTTTACTGACTCCATTTTTACCTCCTATATTCATTCATCCCTGCAACTTGGCAAAAAGTAACGGTATCTATAAAAAAATTAAAAAAAGCTTATTGCTAAGCTCACCAATATTTTTTCTTAGTTTTTCTATAAGTCTTGAGATCTTCATCTTACTTCCTGACACAGTATTTCCAGTCAATTGTCCAATTTCTTTATAAGAATATCCTTCTATATACTTCTTCATCACAAGAGCAAATTCATCTTCTCTTAATATCCTTTTGTACTCATCTAAATTAATAATCATTTCTGCGTTATCCTCGATTGATGGCTCTTCGAAATCTGTTCCGCTGAGCTCTCTCGACATATTCCGATCATAAACTTTATTCAGCTTCATTATTTTATAATCAGCTGTTTTGTATATCCACCCAACCCGATTTTCATGTGCTGCCAACTCTTCAATATGGCGGAACGTTTCAAGATAGATTTCCTGTAGAATATCATCAACCATGTACAGATTTCTACTCCTGTGCTGTACAAAACGCCTCAGATTTATATAAGTCTGGTCATATAACTCTTGAAATAATTCTTTCTTATTCATTTGTATATCCCCACTCTCACTATAGAAAAAGTCCTCCACTCTGATGCGAAGGACTAAGTTTTCAACCTGACCATTTATATACCACATATCAATCTATGGTAAACTTACTTTGCACCAACATTCTAGCAAACACCAGGGTGAAAGTCAATAGTATTTTACTATCATATCAAGCATGTCCTTATTTTATTGACTGCTCTGATTCTTTGCTGATTGACTGCCTGACGTGTTCGATTCTGGTATCTGGCAAGTTCAGCAATCGTATGCCCCTCCACATATACCTGATAAATCAATTGCTGTTCACCCTCTGTCAGCAAATTTGCCAATCCATACTCATTGACGATATCAGTCTCATTCTCATGCGCTGTCACTGCCTCTATTATATATTGCTGTTCCTCTGAGAGATCTGACATCACCACTTCATTCTTCTGTGAGATTAATTTGGGAATCTTTTTATTGTAGTAGTTGATAATACTATGATTTATATATGTAACAATGACATTATCTGCCTTGTCTGTCAGATTTCGAAGATTTTGTGATTTGATTAAATTTATGAAACATAGTACGATATCATTGTATGCATCCTCATAGTTCAGCTTTCTTGCATACTTTACCATTAAGGGATTGAACTTTTCAATCAGAGCGAGCATATCCTCCTCACTGTTTTCCTGTGCATTTTGAATCAAAGCGCCTAACATTTTGCATTCCTCCTTTTGTGTTAAGGAGGCATTTTATGCCAAATTGTAAACGCTCAATTTCCCTCTTAAATTTATTCCTGTCAGACACCTAAAAAGGAACAGAAAGACCATATTTTGTCCAAAAAACTTACTATTTGTATTTAAGTAACAAAAAAACCGCTATAATTCAAAATAGCGGTAGTCATTCCATCCTCGCTGTGCGCCAACAATAACAGATTAATCTATCTGTAAGGTTCGTCACTGCTTCAACGATCAGTGCCAAACCTGCATTCATTTTTCACCTGTTCCGAATTACCATTACCAATTCAATCACTTCATCTGCAAAGCCTTCAACATTCTCTCTGCGGCTTGTCGGCAAAATGAAAATACACCCTTCCTTCCGTAATCTTTTGAAAAAACGAAATATTCCTGAACTTAGCAGAATGCTATCAAAGTCCGGCGTGTTCATCCATGACAAACAGAATACCTCTTTTCTACATACATACCCGATTGCCAGTGACCCCCTCCATTTTTCACCACTGTATCTTGAAAGTTTCATGTAAATCCTGTCAGGTCTGAGGCTGAAATCCTCCATAATCTCTTCTACGCTCTGATAACGATGATACTCTTTTATTGCACGTTCCAGCGCTTTTCTGACAGTGAGTTCTTTTTTTATAATACCTTTCGTATATTCTTTCCAAGATACTAGCCAATATCTCCCATTTTCGGATTGTCTATTCTTACATCATCAAAATAGATCTCTTATTAATCGTGCGCATTTTGCAGCTTATTATCCAGCACATCAGCGATATTGTACGCCCCGCCTTTGACTGCGCCCGCAAGTGCGCCTCTGATAAAGGCGTCCTTCGCATTCCTCAGCGGACTTGTGCCATACAGCCTGCCGCCCACTGCGTTAAAGGCTCTGTCCACTGCCGCACGTACAGGCGCCATGCGCTCTCCGGCTATCTTCTGCTCCGCAAGGCTTCCTGCCATGCCTGCCGCAAAGTTCACGCCGAGCGCTGCGGGGATTCCTACACCCGATCCTGTCAGTGCGCCTCTTGCCGCCCCGA
>CAMWJQ010000447.1 GCA_947174615.1 uncultured Lachnospiraceae bacterium | reverse complement strand
ATTCATTTTGCAGGGCTATTTCAGAAGCATTTTTCACTAAAATTGCTTTCAATAATCCAAAAGACTTATTGAAGTTTATACAATATGGCGCTCTGTATCTAGCTGTTATTGTTTTACTTAAAAATTATTATGTAGATAATATACCTATTTGCTATTTGCTTTATCCAACAGGCTCTTGGCAAAATTCTTTAAAACCTGTTTGGAATCATTGTCTAATTTTTCATATACGACAATGAAATCTTTAATCATATCAGCCATAATGTCGTCAGTGGAATCCAATAACATTTGGGTATACATTGCAAGTTCTTCATCTTCCGTCAATTTTATAAACATGTTTTCATCAGAACCGCCGTTTCGTAACCAATCTTCATTTACATTAAATTCTCGGCATATTGATAAAATGATCGCATCAATTGGAATATTTCTGCCAATTTCATAATTAGCGTAGGAGTTTCGCTTAATACCTATTCGATCAGCAAATTCTTGTTGTGTTAGGTCTAAGGATTTTCGAATTTTTTTTAACCGTTCTTTCAACAAATTTTCCTCCTTCCATGCATTTATTATAACACAAAAAGTGCTATTGTCAACAAAAAGTGCTAAAAACAACAAAAAGCTATTGACAAATGTCATTATAGCGCGCATAATGGCGCTATAAGCAACAAAGAAAACAGAATGGAAATGCAGGAAGGAGGTAATCAAATAAAAGTGTAGTAAATAGAAGTATCGGCGAGGTGAGATTGAAAATTGAATAATGAACGGATTATAGAAATAGAAAGGAGTAGCAATTACTCCTTAATAGAGAAAAGAGATTGAATTTGTGTTCTAATATCGGGTTTTAAAGAAAGATAGTTACGAATTAGTTGATAGTCGGATTCTGTGGCATTATTGAATTTGGCAAATTCATCAAGGCTAGTGTCGGAAATTTTTGTAAACATGTTATCATCAGAACCGCTGTTTCGTAACCAATCTTCATTTACATTAAATTCACGACAGATAGATGTGACAACCTGATCGGTTAAAGCATTTATTCCTAATATAAAACCAAACTCCCTTTTCGGAATTGTGTACCCAGTGAATATGCAGAGGGCAGCGGCATCCGGAGACAACGCTCATGCGGAGGGCAGCCGTACAACAGCCAGCGGTTCAGAAGCCCATGCGGAGGGGAACAATACAAAAGCATCCGGTTCTTTTTCCCATTCAGAAGGATTTAATACCGTGGCTGCATCAAACATGCAGCATGTACAGGGCAGGTATAATCTTGAAGATTCAGACGGAGTATATGCGCATATTGTTGGCAATGGTCAGTATAGTGAGGCTTCCGGTGGAGTGGAACGCGCCAACGCCCATACCCTCGACTGGGAAGGAAATGCATGGTATGCGGGAACATTGGAATGCAGGGGGCTGGTTCTGACCGACACGGCAGACAGTACAAAACGATATCTTGTACAGGTTGCGGGCAGACAGCTTGCAGTGACTGAAATTGTGGCAGAGGAGACACGACAGCAGGAACAGGGGACGGATCATACATAGAAAGTGAGGAAGTATAAATGCAGGAATATTACGAGAATCTAATCGTGTTTTTAGTTGAAAGCAGAATTATCGGGCTGGTGGCATGGGCAGTTGTGATGGATACCATTTTTGGCGTTGCACGGGCAGTGAGGGAGAGAAAACTAAATAGCTGCTTTGGCATCGACGGCGCCATTCGCAAGATTTCCATGCTTGTATCCATCATATGCCTTGCAGTGGTAGACGTGGTGCTGGCTGTGAATCTTATCGGATTCATTCCCGAGAAGGTACGGGCATATCTGCCGCAGTCCATCAATACGATAGGCATAGGCACGGCGTGGAAGGACAAGGCATACTCCACCCGGACGAAGGAATGCTACGACGGAAAGACCTATGTAAATATAACGGACATGTTTCGTGCGTATGATACGATATCAGATGCAATAGAAGATTACTATAATATGCTGGCATCCTGCAGCAGATACAGGAACTGTTTAAAACAGACTGATCCCGGAGACTGTATAACAGCAATCAAAAATGGCGGATATGCCACCAGCGGCTTGTGAGAGGATACCGTAGAAATGAAGAGTACCCGATTAAGGGAATTGGCACAAGTAAAATAAAGACTCAAAAGTTAATTGATTCAAATCAAATAGCTTTTGAGTCTTTATTTTACTTGTGCTTTTCTTCTCCTTATTATCGTGAGACCTGATGGAATTGTGGGAGAGAATACAAGAATGACATTTTAGAGTGTATTTTAATAAGTAATTTTTTTGAAGAGGGCTTTGGTTAGCAGCCCTTTTTGCGAATAGTGTTAGTAAGAAGTAAACAGTAAAATGTGGTTAGCGACAATTTGGTAACAATTTTCAAATGTAAAATTGAGTGATTTCCAGTATTTATACTATATAATTTTTTTTACAATTAATCATATTTTAAATTTATCTTTACTGCCATATTTTTCCTCACAGTACTTGCAGCGGTAGATTTCTTTCTTTTCATCCGTCAGGACAAAGATGTGGGGAAGCTCCTGCTCAATCGAGGTGATACAGCGGGGATTTTTACATTTCAGGACATTCTTGATCTCTTTGGGAAGAGACAGCGGGAGTTTTTCCACAATCTCACAGTTTTTAATGACATTGACTGTAATGTTGTGGTCGATGAAGCCAAGAATGTCAAGATTGAGCGTATCAATATCGCACTCCACTTTTAAGATGTCTTTTTTGCCCATCTTTCCACTTCTGGCATTTTTGATGATCGCTACAGTGCAGTCCAGTTTATCAAGTCCTAGGTGTTTGTAAATGCTCATGCTTTTGCCTGCTTTGATGTGGTCAAGAACGAACCCTTCTTCGATTTTTCCTACATTTAACATATCGAATCCCTCCTTTAATGAACGTCGATTTCCAAAAGTGTTAAGAGCAGTGCCATACGCACATAAACGCCATATTGTACCTGACGAAAGTACACAGCGCGTGGGTCGTCGTCAACTTCGATGGAAATCTCGTTGACGCGAGGGAGCGGGTGCAGAACAATCATATCAGATTTAGCAAGCTCCATTTTTTCTTTGTCGAGAATATAGTAGTCTTTTAGGCGCACATAATCCTCCTCGTTAAAGAAGCGCTCCTTCTGTACTCTGGTCATGTACAGGATATCAAGCTTTGGCATCACTTCCTCCAATTTGCGCA
>CAMWJQ010000446.1 GCA_947174615.1 uncultured Lachnospiraceae bacterium | reverse complement strand
CTAATAAATATCAAATATCATCTTGAATATTTATGTAAAATGCGAAATTTACATTAATATTTGAAATAATATAAACAATTGTCAAAATTCTCCGATATATATAATGCGCAGCAAAATATTTGTTAAAACAGCAGTAAGAGATGTGCAACAATACCCTAATATGCCAACAAGCATTTTTTATAGCTGTTTGATGAAATATTTTCAAGATAGGGTGTCTAATGGTTTGGATGGGTATTCAGAGTATTAGATACCCTATTTTGATATATGGGAATTGTTGTTTGACTTTATAGACAGAAAAATAGCTGCACTATAACTTCCGTTTTACCGGTGGGTTGAACAGGAATACGCAGAGGTATGAAGTGATGAAGAGAATGAATATGAAATTTTTGAGTATCTTACTGGCATCGGTACTTCTCCTGTCAGGCTGTGCGAGGGAGATCGTACAGACGCAGGCTGGCGAAGTGGAGAGCGCAGAGAAAAAGTTTTATCCCTTAAAAAAGGACCGGGTCTTTAACGCGGCGGTGGACGCATTTTTTGAGGCAGTGGACGCGAGAGATGCAGATGCGATCAAGGCGCTGTTTTCCCCGAATGCATTGGAGCAGGCAGAGGATATTGACGAGGAGATAGAGAAGCTGTTCGCCTTTTATCCGGGACCGACACAGAGGTGTGAGCGGGACGGTGTCGGTCCAGAGTCAGGCAGCAGTGATCATGGGAAGAGGATTCGCAGAGGCAGCGACTGGTTTGCAGTGGTGTGTGACGGTGCCAATTATTATTGTGATTTTTCAATGGTTTTTCAAAACGATATGGACCGCAACGAGGAGGGGGTCTGGAGCATTGACTTGGTGTCAGAGAAGGTGATCTGCGCCGAGGATTTCAAGTTTAGCACTAAGCCTGGACTTCATGCGGAATCGGAAGCGCCGGGAGCATATCAGACAAGGAGGATCAAGCATTATCCTGAAGTGTTTGTACCCATTGAGCGGGAGCTGGACCGGGAGGAGATTCGTGCATTTTTGGAGAAGGAGACGGACTTTGGCGTGTTTCAGGATACATTTGGGGAATCCAATGCGGAGACGATCAGGAACGGGGCATATGCGTATGAGCTTCCCGATGAAGAGGGTGAAAAACGGTATTTGATCTTGTATGTGACGGATGAAGGGAAGATCAGGCTGGCGTACATTGTCAATGAGACAGATATTAAACCGTTAGAGACCTTGTGGGAGGCAAAGAAGGATGACGCGCAGCAATAAGTAAAGTCTGTAAAAGTATTGCAGGCGGAAAAGGAGGATCTATAAAATGTGTGATTGTATGATTTGTGAGCGGATTGACTGGATCAAGAAGAACGAGAACCCGTATTTTGTGAGGGAGCTTGATACAGGGTATGTGGTGATTGGCGATCATCAGCGGATTAAAGGGTATTCGCTGTTTCTGTGCAAACAGCATGAGACAGAACTGCATTTTCTCGAGCCTGCATTCCGCGATGCATTTCTTCATGAGATGGCAGTTGTGGCAGAGGCAGTCTACAATGCTTTTGAGCCGGATAAACTTAATTATGAGCTGTTGGGTGCAGGCAGAGGGCTACATATGCACTGGCACTTTTTTCCCAGAAGGGCAGGCGATACGCCAAAGCCCGGTCCCGTCTGGCAGCTTGGACAGGAACTGCTTGAGGACAGGTTTCTTCCAGAGGAAGCGGAGTTGGAGGAGTTAAAGCGCCGGCTGAATGCGGAGCTGGATAAGTTGTTATAGGATATAAGAAGTATTGCGGGAGGCGTGCGTATGTGTGGCAGGATTGTCGTGAATCTAGGGGTACAGCAGTTTGATAAGGTGATCGAAGAAAAGAAGTTTTATATTGACAAGACAGGCTTTATCAAAGAATGGTGGGAGACGGGTGCGGATGTGACAATTATCACGCGTCCGCGTCGGTTTGGAAAGACGCTTAATATGAGTATGGTTGAGTGCTTCTTCTCGAATCAGTATGCAGGCAGAGGGGATTTATTTGAAGGGCTTTCTATATGGGAAGATGCATCGTACAGAAAACTGCAGGGTACATTTCCAGTAATATTTTTAAGTTTTGCGGGAATTGAGGCAGGCGGATATGAGGATATGGAGTACATGATCTCTGAGGAGATTGCAAAGCTTTATGGAGAAAACCGCTATTTGCTTGAAGGTAATCTGTTGAACAAAGGTGAGCGGGAATATTTTGAGAGCATAAATTCCGGAATGAAGGGGAGGATGGCAGCCGGAGCAGTCAAGCGGATGGCAGGTTTCATGCAGCGGTATTATGGCAAAAATGTGATTATTATACTGGATGAGTATGACACGCCGATGCAGGCTGCATGGCTGTCTGGGTATTGGGACGAGGCTGTCAGCTTTTTTAGCGCCCTGTTTGGCAGCACTTTCAAGAACAATCCGTATTTATATCGAGGATTGATCACGGGAATCACGAGGGTGGCAAAGGAAAGTATTTTTTCCAGTATGAATAATCCGGACGTGATCACGACAACCTCAAATGAATATGCACGATATTTTGGCTTTTTGGAGGAGGAGGTCTATGCGGCGCTTGATGAGGCAGGGCTTGGCAGTGAGAAGCAGTCTGTGAAAAAGTGGTATGATGGATTTACTTTTGGCAGGTATACAGACATTTATAACCCGTGGTCGATTGCGTCGTTTATCAGAAAAAATGGCGAGTATGACGCATACTGGACAAATACAAGTTCCAATGAGCTTATCAATTCGCTGGTAAGAAAGGGAAGCCCTGATATCAAACAAACGATGGAAACACTTTTGCAGGGGGAGAGTTTTGAGACAGAGCTGGATGAACAGATTGTATTTAATCAGCTTGATGGAGACGTTCATGCAGTTTGGAGTCTGCTGCTTGCAACGGGGTATCTTCGGGTTGAGCAGGTTTTGCGCGTTGGGGAACAAAAGACAAAAATATACACTGTATCACTCACTAACATGGAAGTGAAAAATATGTTTGCAAAGATGATCAGAGGCTGGTTTCATGGGAATGCCGAGAGCTATTACAATGAGTTTATCAATGCGCTGTTAAGTGACAACGTCCGCAGGATGAATACATTCATGAACAAGGTTGCGCTTCATACATTCAGTTCGTTTGACAGCGGAAACAGACCGTCGAATCAAACGGAGCCGGAACGATTTTATCACGGGTTTGTACTTGGCATGGTTGTCAGTCTTGCGGGTGCTTACAAAGTCCG
>CAMWJQ010000445.1 GCA_947174615.1 uncultured Lachnospiraceae bacterium | reverse complement strand
TCCAATATTCTTTTTATTTCTGCGTCCGTCCCCCGTAACGCTGCAAAATATGCGGCTTCCGGCTCAAAAATCAAGCGCATTTCATAAAGGTCTTTTGCATTGACTTTTATATCAGATAACGGGGCTAAATCCTGTGGTTGTTTTAGTGCATTTTTAGTAACGAAAGTTCCTTTGCCACGCTGTATTTCCAATATATCATAAGCGACTAATATCCTTATGGCTTCCCGTAATGTAGTCCGGCTTACATTTAATTCCTCGGATAAATCAAGCTCGTTTGGTAATTTGTCCCCAACAGAAAACCGCTTTTCAATGGATATCATAGACAATATATTATCCGCAACGCTTTGAGAAAGCATTTTATTTTTCATAATAACACCACCTGTATTTTTTTGATATTATATTACGGTTTGCTGGTGACTTCAATTTCTTCTTTATGCCTCTCCCAGACTATCAACGCCAAACAGCCAAGTCAAGAACGTGAACGCTGATGAAACGGTAAATCCTTGACTTGACTGTTCGTCATTGATACAGGGTCATTAAGGCATAGAGGAATATCTATTTTGTTTCTGTTGTAATCTTTCCGGGCGCCGCCTAAAACATCTATATATCTAACCTTCTGAATACCAATTCTTCTATTGGATCATACAACTTCCTTATAGTATTCTTGCCTTAATACAAAACGAAACAGGCAGCATTTTAGCTTTTTTGTTTTAGGGGCAACATCTCCCATAGCATTTAATGATCTATCATCAGACGCTTTGAACCATTAAACAGACGAATCCCTTATCAAATAGTCTGCTATTTGAGTACATAGAATTATTCTTATGATATCGTTCCGTATATTGCTGCAGTTTTGCTTTTACCATATCTTTATTGGATGTCTCAGAATAATATTCTCTTAACAAATCCTTGATATCCTCTTTTTCCCGACTGTAAAAACTCCGCTGACTGGAAAGCAGTTCATCCTTATTTATAAGGGATTGTGTATTTTTCCCAATATCTTCATACATATAAGCCGGAGTCATTCTCTCCATAATATTATCCCTGGCTTCCTCATTAAAACGGACATATTCATCAATTAACTGTCCAAAATCTGAGCGCAGACTTTTCGGAACCATCGTGTTCTTTATATTTTCCAGCGCATATCTGCTGGATTCCAGCAATGCGACTGATTCAAATGACGTCCCACGGTAACCTTCCATAGAGTTGAGCGTATCCATTGCCTCCGTAGCATTTTTTACTTCTTCCTGAATCCTTGCATAGGTCTCCTCAGAAAGCTCATCCGCATTTTCTTTCAGCCATCTATGGAACACCTCGTACTGACATTCTGAACAGCTCTGAAACAGGTTTTCCTCTCCGAAAACAGAAGACGCTCGCAATTCCATTTTGAAAGGATCTTCTACTTTATACCTTTCAAGTGATTGGGGATTTGAAAACTGTTCCATGAATTGCTGCATCAGTAATTCCAATTTTTTGTCCAGAGACCTGTTTTCATTTTGCTGCCTGACTGCCTCATCGCTTATTGTCACGCTGTCCATCTGTTTTTTGCCTGCCTTCTCTGCTGTATCATTTGATTCCAAACGATTTTCCCTGTACATTGTCAAACGATTTTGCATCGAAGTAGAAATCTCATAATTTATATCAGTCATTTTTTTCCTCCTAACAATCATAATAATAATTTGCTTCAACACCACACCTGCGAGTCCATCGCAATACTACTCCCGCATCATATATCAGATTAGGTGTCATAACGTCCAAAATCTTTCCTGTTCCGCGTAGACTTTATTTTTTCAACATTTTCAGGTATCAAAGACAGATTGTATTCCAACCATTCTGATGTCTTTTCATCTCCTAACGCTTTCGACAAAAGAGAACTGTTTATTTCCACAGAATACGCAGTGCTTTTCAAGCAATTATATTTTTCTGTCAGATAATTTCTATACTCCCGCGTATTGCTGTACGTTTTTTCTGCCGTCTGCTGTTCTGGATTCATTTAGAACAACCGCCAGGTATTCACCTTTTAACTGATGATTCAGTTCCTTCACTGCCGTCAGGTCACACCGTATTTCCAGGCTCTGACTCAAATCCTTATTTAATAAATATACGCATGGATTCCACCAATAGAGTGCACACAATAAGTTGATCAGATTCTTTACCAGGATATCATTATTTTTCAAGTGGGAACACTCGTGAAGGAGTATAAACCTCATTTGTTCCTCTGTATACAGTTTATCAGGTATTATAATCTTTTTTCGCAGTATGCCAAAGCAGCAGGGCGTTTTGACCGCTACAGTCTGAAGTATGTCCGGCCTTTTACTGCCGTTCCATATCGCATCTGCGATTTGTGCCGCTTTACTATTTCTTTGTACCGGCATTTCACCAAAACAACGGGCAATCTTCACGTACTGAATCACATAATGCAATAAAATCAAAACTGTTCCCGAGCACCAGACCAAATACAACAAATCAAACACAGAAATATAATTTCCTATCTTTCGTTCGACACAGGAAAAATAGTATATTCTGTTAAAGAGTGCTCCTCCGAATATTATCTTAGTCCATGGAAATTCAACAGGAACAGCCATTCGCATCATGCAAAACAAGTATAAAACAATCACTCCTGAGACACTGCAGATATCGATTAATTTATATTTTTTTCTCAGCACATAAAAAATCAAAATAAGAATACTGCTCCACAATACTGTCATCCAAACGGAAAAAATGTAATATGCATATGTTTCCCTTATTGATCCTTGCGCTGTCCTGCCTTGAGGGAAGCAATGACTTCTTCCAGCTTGGCAATCACTTCTGCATTTTTTTCCAATGGATTTTTTCTGCTTACACCAATCAATGCGGCAATGAGATCTGCCAGAGAGTTTGCACTGATCCCTCTTTTCATCAAAACAGACGAATAGTATTCCTCTTTGGTGAGAGAAGGCATCAGCTTCCTCGCATATGTTTTTGCAGCCTTTTCAAGTCCTGCCACTTCAAGATAACCGTTATCCGATAAGGACTGCACTGTTCTGCATAACGTGATATTCGTCCAGCCCTCGGTTTCCAGTTGTTTTGCCATCTCGCTTGCAGTCAAAGGTTTCCTGATTTCCCATAGATAGTTCATCAGTTCTTCCTCTCTTTTGTTTAAGATATCTTTCTTTTTCAACATCGTCCTCCTGTTCATACTTTAACATTAATCAAAAACATATATCATTTTGTGATATTTTATAT
>CAMWJQ010000444.1 GCA_947174615.1 uncultured Lachnospiraceae bacterium | reverse complement strand
ATCAATGATGAAGATGGATTGGATCTCGTTACAAAGGTTTCATTGGAATATCCGGCGGGGATTGCAACGGCGACCTGTGGTCTGGGGGTAAAATCTGAGGGCAGATTACTGATCGCGGGAACAAAAGGCTATATTGTGGCAGAGGCTCCATGGTGGAAAACATCGTATTTTGAAGTGCATTATGAAGATGAAGAGCGTGTAGAAAAATACTCGGAGACGTTTTTGGGAGATGGTTTACGATACGAAATCAGTGATTTTCTATCTATGATCAACGGGAACAATAACAGTGAATTTAAACTGACTCGAGGTGAGTCCATTGCATTAGCAGAAATTATGGAAATGTTTTTGCAGGAGAAGCGTGAAAATAGAGGCAGACAGACATGAAAATATGGGCGCATAGAGGATGCAGCCAGATGTATCCGGAAAACACACTGCTGGCGTTTGAGAAAGCGGCTGAAATATCAAACTTAGCCGGAATTGAGTTGGATGTACAGCGCACCAAAGACGGTGAACTCGTTGTGATTCATGATGAACGTGTGGATAGAACAACAGAGGGAATCGGCTTTGTCAGGGATTATACATTCAATGCACTAAGGAGACTTCATATTGATGCAGGCGACAATAACAATCAGCAGATTCCCACAATGGAGGAAGTGTTTGACTTATTGCAGACACATTTTAAAACAGGACTGAAACTGAATATAGAATTAAAGAATAGCGTTTATTCCTATGATGGTATGGAAGAACAGATTGTAGAGATGGTACACAGACGCGGAATTCAGAATGCGGTGGTCTATTCAACCTTTTATGCTAAATCGCTGGAGAAGCTAAAAAAATTGGATGAGTGTGCGAATCTGGCAATATTGGATACCAAAATTTCGGACTGCCTGTATAAAGCCAGAGGAGGATGCGGCGCTATGGCGCTTCATCCGTTTTGGCGAGGAATAGACCTGGCAGCAGCTCAATTTAAGGGATACACTGTTCGGGCATGGATGTCAGGGCATTTGTATCCTGAAAAGCCGACAGGGGCAATGTTGGATTTCACGTCCCTTGAGGCGCAGGGAATATCAGAAATCATATTGAATGAGCCGGAGAGATACATATAGGAGTACGATGTTATGGTGAAGTATATTCATTCAGGTTCTCAACAATATTTTGCATTTAATATATGGAATACAGAGTCTGCAAAGGCAGTCATCGATGGAGCGGGCAGTCTGCATTGCGATGTGATTTTGCAAACATCAATGAATGCATTTGAACTGTCTGATAAAGAAGAACTCGCTGCGTTTGTACATAGCTATGCGTCAAAGACAGGTATTCAAGCATACCTTCATTTGGACCATTGTAAAAATGAGACTTTGATATATGAAGCGATAGAATCAGGATGGGATTCAGTTATGATCGATGCGTCCCACAAATCACTGCAGGAAAATATTGACATAACAAACAAGATCACTGCCGTTGCAAAGAAAAGAAATATTCTGGTTGAAGCAGAAATTGGTCAGATATATGGACAGGAAGATGACATGGCGAATACAGCGGATGGGATTGTACGTTTCGAAGATCTCTCTGTGTTTGTGAAATATACAAAGGTAGATATGCTGGCAGCAGCTGTAGGAACAGTACATGGAATATATCGGGGGACTCCAAACATTCAGTATGATCTGATTGATCATGCGGCTGCAATAACAGATGTTCCACTGGTCATTCATGGGGGAACAGGACTATCGGATGAAACATTGTCGAAGCTGTTAGCGTATAAAAATATTAAGAAAATTAATATATCTACGGATGTCAAACTTGCCTACAGGCAAGGGATAGAAGAAAGTATTCTGGCAGGATTGATGGAAAAAGAGGGATTCAATCCTCTTGAGGTGAGTAAACGGATACATGATTCCATACAAACTATGACGATGCATAAACTAAGGTTATTAAGAAAGGAACAGCCAGGTGAAAACAATACTTGTCCTGAATATGGGAATGAAAAGCATTCGAAGTATTATTTTTGATGATAAGGGGAACAAACTTGCGTCTGCATCTATCCCAATCGAAACCTCACTGAAGGGAGAAACTGTCACACAACAGCCGCAGGAGTGGTGGGAAAAAGCGTGTGTCGTTATCAGGGAAAGTGCAGCGGCTGCAGGCGGCATTCCCATTGATTTTCTTACAGTAACCGCCTCATCTTCTTGTCTGGTCTGCATTGATAGACAGGGTGAAGCATTGATGCCATGTATGATGGTATCGGACAAACGGGCAAAAGCAGAGAGTGAAATGATCAAAGAACAAACAGGTTTTGCATCAGATCCTTCGCTTATGCTGCCCAAAGCATTATGGGTAAAAGAGCATGAGAAGAATGTATTTGACAATATCTATAAATTTCTGTCTCCCAATGATTACCTGATCGGAAAATTGACAGGGCAGTATGTAACAGATTATATGAATGCTTCAAAATGGTTCTATAACATAGAAAAAAGAACATATCCAAGAGAATTATTGCAGAAGTCAGGAATCAAGGAGACGATGCTGCCAGATGTAACAGAACCTGGGAAGTATGTGGGGAATATAACAGAACGTGCTGCAAAACAGACAGGACTTTCAGAACAAACAAAAGTCGTGGTTTCTGCTTATGATGCGATCTGCTCCTTTGTTGGAAGTGGAGTGCTTCGGGAAGGTGAGGCAAGTGATGTGTCAGGCACAGTTACAGTATTTCGCGCCGCATCGGCTAATAAATTGAAGCTAAGCGGGGATAAGATACAACAGATTCCTTATTATGAAGGTGGAATCCATATTGTAGGAGGCTCCAATAATATGGGGGGCGGACTAATCGAATGGGTGAAACAGTGTTATTACCAAAATGAATCGTTGCCATATGAGCTTATGGAAAAAGATGCAAACGAAGCGGACATAGGGGCAGGCGGTGTTATTTTTCTTCCTTATTTACTGGGAGAACGCGCTCCGATATGGGATAGTGATGCCCGTGGGGTGTTTTTTGGACTGGAGAGAATGCACACCAGAAAAGAGATGACGCGGGCAGTTTTTGAAAGTACAGGTTTTATTGATTTGGATATGATTGCTGCGATTGAGGAGACTGGAATAAAAATAAAACGAATCCGTCTGTCGGGCGGGCTGGCAAGAATCAACCTGATCGCACAGATCAAGGCGGATATAACTGGCAGAGAGATACAAGCGCTTTCAGAATTTGAAACGACGTCGATGGGGGCGGCA
>CAMWJQ010000443.1 GCA_947174615.1 uncultured Lachnospiraceae bacterium | reverse complement strand
GATGTGTCGTGTTCAACAGTGAATAAGGTCTCTTGTCAATTCTTATTTTCATTTTTTACTATCCATTTTTACAGAATTATCTCTTAAATATGCAAAATAACAAGCGTCGTAATGTTAAAATAAAAAATAAACTATTTTAATTAGTATTAAAACTTAAAATAGCTTCCCGTTTGTGCTGTGGAATGCTGTACTAGCTGTCATACGCCCAAGAACATATTTTCCATTATATAGATATCTCCATTCTTGACACAAAAAAGACACCAGTAATAAACCAGTGTCCACTACAATCTGCACGAACTCCCATTCACCCGCCTTAACAGGCGCTCAAATCAAGACGGTAAAATTTTCAGACGAATTACCATACTATTCTGTGTCAAACATCAGAAGATTTCGCGCGGATGATACCAGCGCGTCAAAAAAGCCGAAGCTGCTCATATTTTTGCGGAAATTCCTGCAAATAATCAAAGCAGGCGCCCACATCATGTACAATGCCGTTCTGCTCGCACGTCTCCCGAAACAGCGTCATCAGCTCCCTGCTGTGTTCGCTTGGCAGCTCATACGCGTGTCCGTATTTCCTGCGATACTGCTCTTTCATTCCCGGAAAATGCCTGTCCAATGCCGCATAGAAGTATTCCCGATCACCGTCTCGCAGCGTCACACCCATGCCAAAGCAGATTATGCCATACACTTTTGCTTGTATACAATCATCTAAGATCCCCTCTATATTTTCCCGCGTGTCATTGATGAATGGAAGGATTGGCGACAGCCAGACGACGGTCGGGATCTGATGTTCACGTAAAATCTGCAAAGCCTTAACCCTTTCCTTTGTCGTACATACATTTGGCTCCAAGATTTTGCAAAGTGCATCGTCATAAGTGGTCAGCGTCATCTGGACAACACATTTTGCCTTTTTATGTATGCTCAAAAACAAGTCCAAATCACGCAAAACCCGATCTGATTTTGTCTGAACTGTCACGCCAAATTCATAAAAATCAATGATTTCCAGACATCTTCTGGTGAGCTTTAACGTCTCCTCGCAGTGCATATACGGGTCGCACATCGCCCCAGTGCCAATCATACACTTTTTACGTTTCGCGCGAAGCGCTCTCTCCAACAGTTCAGGCGCATTTTGTTTGACCTCGATATCCTCAAAATCATGGGCAAATCCATAGCAGCTGCTCCTGCTGTCACAGTATATGCAGCCATGTGTGCATCCCCTGTATAAATTCATGCCGTTTTTTGCAGACAAGATCCCCTTCGCGTTGACAAAATGCATCTAAAACCTGCCTCCTTTCCTCACTCCGCTTTCGAGTGAGTTTGAAAAATACTTTGCTATTTTTATGGCAAAGTGATAGTATATTCCTATATCATTTTTAGAATCGAGGATACACTCTTGAAAACAAAAGATTACCAAAATGGACTGCACGACGGCGTTGCCGTTGCATTAGGCTACTTTGCCGTGTCCTTTGCATTTGGCATGGAAGCTGTCACCAAGGGACTTGGCATTCTGCAGGCAATATTGATCTCGCTGACAAACGTTACCTCTGCCGGGCAATTCTCAGGACTGGGCATTATCGCCGCAGGCGGCGCTTACATCGAGCTTGCGCTGACTCAACTGGTCATCAACCTGCGCTACTGTCTGATGTCGTTTTCCCTCGCGCAGAAACTGGACCGCTCTGCGCCAAACTGGCACCGATATCTCATGGCTTACAGCGTGACGGATGAAATCTTTGCACTCGACGCCAGTCGAAGCGGCGCGCTGAAACCAGCCTACCACTATGGCATCACCAGCGTCGCCGTTCCGGGCTGGGTTCTGGGCACACTGGCAGGCGCAGTCTCAGGAACGCTTCTGCCCGCCTTTGTCATCAGTGCCCTTGGAGTTGCAATCTACGGCATGTTTCTTGCCATCATTATTCCGCCCGCAAGGCAGAACCGCACGATTCTTACGGTCGTATTGTCCGCTATGGGACTGAGCTTTCTGTCCTCTGTCCTCCCGATACTCAACAAAGTCTCATCAGGCTTTGTCATCATTATCACGACGGTTCTCATCGCAGCCATCGCAGCATGGCTGAAACCGATTCCAGAAGAAAGCAAAGGAGAAACCTAAAATGACACACACGATCTATGTATATATTCTCGTCATGGCAGGGGTGACATATCTGATTCGTATGCTGCCTCTGGCATTGTCAAAAAGGGAAATTACCAACAATTATATCAAATCTTTTCTGTATTATGTGCCCTATGCCTGTCTTGCCGCCATGACGTTTCCGGCGATTTTGTATGCTACTTCGAGCATTTACTCGGCACTTGCAGGACTTCTCACTGCCGTAGCCGCCGCATATAAGGGAAAAAGCCTGCTCATCGTCGCTCTGGCTGCCTGCGCGGCAGTATTTATTGTGGAGCGGATTTTACCCTTTATTCTATAAGCTCCTTGCGCTTCTCATGTGTCATCAAATCTGCAAGTCTCGTTGGAATGGGCACATGGCTCTCTTTTGTAATCATATGATTTGTCATCTGCATCGCAGTCTCAATGTCAATCGCATTGCCAACGGACAGAAAAATGGGTTTGACATTGACGTGGGTGCGCAGAACCCGCCCATAGCACTCGCCATTGATTTCAATATCCGTGTATGCCCTCTCCGCGTTCGGCGGCATCACAAAATCCACTCCCGCAACCCGATGATAACTTTTTGCGATTCCCACTGTCGCTTTTTGTATCAAAATACCCGCGTGTGTTGCCAGCCCCATATGCCTTGGATGCAGATAGCCATTGCCATCAAAAAAGAGAACATCCGGCAGGACGGTGACTTTTTTGTATGTTTGAAGAAACAGCGGTATTTCCCGAAACGCGAGACAACCCGGTATATATGGCACATTGATTTTGTCCGCATGGCTGACTGCCTCAAGTACTTCGGCAGTATGATAGTCAAGGACCACAATACAGCAGACTGCATACTCCTGTCCATCTTCTTTTTTCCAGTACGCCAGATCGACGCCTGCCACCGTTTGAACCTGTGCTGGATTGACTGTGTTGGCTAAATCAATCTGTGCACTCAATTTAATTTGTTCGTTGATATAATCCTGCTCTGTCATCCGATCATTCCCTTAGCGCGCAGACGAAACTATAATCTCATTTCGTTTTGCCTGATTTTTGTATGTTTCATCATTATAGCAAAAATAATTTCTTTTCGCTACCGTTTTTCTTCTTTGCAGCTGAACAGTTGTTACTTTTCA
>CAMWJQ010000442.1 GCA_947174615.1 uncultured Lachnospiraceae bacterium | reverse complement strand
TGTGCAAAAATGTTGCTGTTTACGCCTTCAATAGGCAAAATTATCCCAGAATCAGATGTGGCATGAACAGTAACTGAGACTTGCCGCCACCCCAAAAGGAGTGTTGAAATTTAATTGACAAATGATCGGAACGCAGATATACTGATTATAGTGACCATGTGGTCACTATAATAAAACACGCAAAGGAAACATATGGTCATTTCGAGGAGATTACAATGCCGACATCATTATTTTTTGGACTGAATCACGAAAAACAGCAGAATATTTTTACAGCAGGAATTTCCGAATTTGCCAACTACGGCTTTGAGAATAGTTCCACAAACCGAATTGTTAAAATAGCTGGTATCAGTAAGGGAAGTTTATTTAAATATTTTCCTACAAAAGAGGATTTTTATTTTTATATTCTTGATGAAATCACAGCGGAGCTTATTTCCAGCTTAAAAGAAAAAGTAAATACCCTTTCATCCGATCTGTTTGAGCGAATCATAGAATACTCTGCTTTGGAGTTTTCATGGTATATTTTGCATCCCGAAAAATCCAAATTGATTGTCAGGTCATTTACGAAAACTGATACCGATATATATCGGAAAACCATATTGAAATATGACAAAAGGGAACAGGATATCTATTATTGGTTTTTACAGGATATTGATACCGCTCAATTCCGATGGGACACGCAAAAAACGATTGATATGATAAAGTGGTTTCTGAAAGGTTTTAATGAAGATTTTTTGGCGCAAATACATAAACAAGCCAATCCAGATTTCAAAGCAATAGAAAAAGAATATGTAAAAAATCTGTCAGAATATATAGAAATCCTAAAAGCAGGAATCGTAAAATAAAGGAGATTATCATGTTTTATTATGCCCATAATGGAAGTGTTCGTGTTGGAAACTCTGAAATGGATTACATTTCTTTTGGAAGCGGAAACAAAAATCTTATCATGCTGCCCGGGTTGGGCGACGGACTATCTACAGTGAAAGGAATGGCTCTTGTATTTTCAATGATGTACAGGGCATATGCCAAAGAATTTACAGTGTATGTTTTCAGCCGGAAAAACCATCTGCAGGAAGGGTATTCTACAAGGGAAATGGCAAAAGACCAAGCAGAAGCCATGACCGTTCTCGGTCTCTCAAAAGCAGATATTTTAGGCATATCCCAGGGTGGTATGATCGCGCAGTATCTTGCAATTGATTATCCGGATTTGGTTCATAGGCTCATTCTGGCCGTGACAAGTTCAATGCCAAATGAAACAATACATAAAGCAGTTGGCTCCTGGATGGAAATGGCAATGCAGGGAAATTATAAGGATCTAATCATAGATACCGCAGAAAAATCATATTCAGAAACATACTTAAAAAAGTACCGGCGGCTTTATCCGATCCTTGGGAGAATCGGAAAACCAAAAAGTTTTCAGCGCTTTCTGATACAGGCCGATTCCTGTATCAGCCACAATGCCTGCGCGGAATTGAACAAAATCACATGCCCTACATTAGTGATTGGCGGAGACTGCGATCAAATCGTAGGAACAACTGCTGCTTCTGCAATAGCCGATAAAGTTAGCGGTAGCGAACTGCTTATTTATAGTGGTCTTGGTCATGCTGCGTATGAAGAGGCAGAAGATTTTAAGGAACGCGTTTTGCATTTTTTCTTGAAATAAGAATCATCAGCCAACGATGCCGCCGCATCGCTTCCTTCCTCTGCCTTGCACTGATACAAATATCGAACACTTGATACACAAGGATTAAGAATACAGTGTACCAAAGGCATCAAAGAACCAAAGGAGGATAACGCAGTACAATATAAAAAGACACCTAAAAAACGGGGTCTTTTTATATTGTATTGCTCTTATACTATTCACGTTTTCCGACAATAATTTCTTTGATGATCATACATAAACAATCAATGGCATATTCTTCCTTCATGATGACCGCTTTCCATATAATGATTACAGTATAAACTCAAATTATCTCCAAATACCGCTTCAAGATCAGGATTATTTGCACGATATACATTGACATTAAATGTTGCACAGCCCTGTCTCCCCTCATTTAATCCACATGTCATAAAATGATTATGTAACGCTTGTGCATCATATCCAAAAGCAGTTTGCCTCACGAACTCCCATTAGTCCTCTTCTGCTTTTCCTACAGGAACATAACCAAATCCTGCCATAAATCTGTCGCACAAATCATCAATCAGTTCCTGTCTGCGCGGCTCTGGAATTGAACATAAGTCAACTGGTTCTGCGCCATTAATTCTAATAAAATGTTTAAACGTTGGCGGCTTTTTCTCTTTTCTTTTTCTGTTTTGTCCCTGCTCTGCTGCCATATTATCCACTTCCTTCTATCATATAACTATAATTATGATACACTTCCTTGTCCAAATTCCTTAATTTCATCTGCTGCCATTGTATCTCCTTTAAACACCAACTAAAGTGATATTTACAGCCGAATTGACGCTTTTTCTGTGAGTACTTATTTTTTGATTTCAAAGACAAAACACTTTTTATTGTACCATTAAACACGGTTAATCCCTATCGAACAAATTACTATCTGAATACATAGGATTATTCTTCTTATGGTATCTTTTCGTAGCGAATGACTGATGGTTAAGGGAACGCATGAACCGATCATATCAAAATCGGATTTTGACAATGTGCAGGGACAGCTGGCGTTGCTTTATCGGCAACAATCTGAACCAGATATCAAAACGCATGAACGCCACAGGCAACGTCTATGCTGCCGATATAAAGCAGGTAAAAGAGCTGATGAAAAAAGTTTGGGATCCACAAAAATCCATGCTCTCAAAGCTGTCACTATGTAATAATGCAATCGTGCTGCAAAACATTTCATAAATCAGGATATTCAAACTGTGTGCAGGCTGCCACACTTTAATTTCAAAATAACATCTGCCTGTGCTGCCAATTCGTTTGAATGTGTTACAACAATCACGCACTTATTCAGTTCATGTGCGCTTTCTTTCAATATTTTTATAATATCGTCCGCCGTATCCTCGTCTAAGTTTCCTGTCGGTTCATCAGCCAAAACAACAGGAGTATCCGAAGCCAATGCTCGAGCTATTGCCACACGTTGCTGCTGCCCGCCGGATAGTTTCATCACATTGCGCTTTGCTTCTTCGGCTGTAAGTCCAAGCCGCTCTAATAGCGGCAATACATCTTGCTTTGCTGTCAATTCTACATTTTCAATAGGTGTCATATAGTCAATAAGATTGTAACT
>CAMWJQ010000441.1 GCA_947174615.1 uncultured Lachnospiraceae bacterium | reverse complement strand
TAACATTGAATAAGCGCTGAAGGCAAAAGGAGCTGGCTGTACAGCCAGCTCCTTTTAGAAAATAAAATATGAATATGAAAGGTAAGGAACAATTCCTAAACAGGTGATTCGTTATGAACAGTCAGACATTGCGTGAGGCACGCAAGTACGAGGAAGCTTCAGAAAAAATGATACCTGCCGACCACAGACCATCATTCCACTTGTCTGTGCGTACCGGGTGGATGAATGATCCGAATGGTTTTTCTTATTATAAAGGAAGATACCATATGTTTTATCAGTATTATCCGTATGATTCCCACTGGGATTCCATGCACTGGGGGCATGCGGTGAGTGATGATCTGCTGCACTGGGAATACCTTCCGGCGGCGCTTGCACCGGACGAATCGTATGACAGGGACGGGTGCTTTTCAGGAAATGCAATGACACTGCCTGACGGCAGGCAGCTGTTGATGTATACCGGCGTTGTGCAGGAGCGGCAGAAAAATAAAGCGGTCGTTGACTGGCAGAACCAGTGCATCGCAGTGGGTGACGGCGTGGATTATGAGAAATATGAGAACAATCCTGTGATTGATGCAAAGGATCTGCCGGAAGGATTCAGCAGACAGGATTTCCGCGATCCGAAACTGTGGCGGAAATCCGATGGAACGTACCGCTGCATTGTCGGAAACAGGCCTGCTGACGGAAGCGGACAGATCCTGCTGTTTTCCAGTCCTGACTGTTTTTCATGGAAATATGAGAAGGTGTTTGCGGCTAACAACAACCGCTTTGGGCTCATGTGGGAATGTCCGGATTTCTTCATGCTCGACGGCAGCGCGGTACTGCTTGTCAGCCCGCAGGATATGCTTCCAGAGGGATTTGAATATCATAACGGCAACGGGACGCTCTGCCTGATCGGTGATTATGACGAAAAGACAGATACATTCACGGAACAGCATAATCAGTCGGTTGATTATGGCATTGACTTCTATGCGCCCCAGACAGTGCTGACGCCGGACGGACGGCGTATTATGATCGGCTGGATGCAGAACTGGGACACCTGCAATTTCCGTTCGCAGAATGTGTCATGGTTTGGGCAGATGAGCCTTCCAAGGGAACTGCACGTCAGGGACGGAAGGCTGTACCAGACCCCGGTACGTGAACTCGACCAGCTGCGGCGGAACCGGGTGGATTATCAGAATGTGCTGGTTTCCGAGCAGGTTCATCTGGAGGGCATCCGCGGCCGGAGGGTGGATATGGAGCTCACAATCAGGCCGGAGGACGGGCAGGAAGTCTATCATGAGTTTATGCTGAATTTTGCGCAGAATGATAAATACCATACAACGCTCAGCTATCATACCAGAAATTCGATTCTCAAGATCGACAGAAAGTTTTCCGGTTCGAGGAGGGCAATCATACATCAGCGCAGAAGTCTTGTCAACAGTAAAAACGGCGAGCTGAAACTCAGGGTAATCTTAGACCGTTTCAGTGCGGAGATCTTTGTCAACGACGGAGAACAGGTGATGACGGCGACCATTTATACAGAGCAGGAGGCAGACGGCATTTCTTTCTCGGCGGACGGCGCTGTGCGGATGGACATTACCAGATATGAGCTGGCTGATTATACTGGCGGCAAAAAAGACTGACCGATGAGTGTACTATGATGCGCACAGCCGCATAAGGAAATATGCCGCATTGCGGCTGCGGCTGGCGCGGTATAACGGACTGTAAACATCAGATGGAGGGTATGGAATGGAGAATGGGAATATGGAAAAACAGTTTGACGTGGTGGCGCTGGGAGAACTATTGATTGATTTTACAGAGAATGGTACAAGCGGGCAGGGCAATCCCCTGTTCGAGGCCAATCCAGGCGGCGCGCCATGCAATGTGCTGGCGATGCTCTCAAAGCTGGGCTGTAAGACGGCCTTTATCGGAAAGGTTGGGAAGGATTTTTTCGGGGAACAGTTAAAAAAAGCCATTGTGGAGGCCGGCATCAATGCGGACAGCCTGTATATGGACGAGGAAGTGCACACGACGCTCGCCCTGGTACACACGTATCCTGACGGCGACAGGGACTTTTCGTTTTACCGCAATCCCGGTGCGGATATGATGCTGCGGGAGGAAGAACTCAATGAGGATTTGCTGAATAACACAAGGATTTTTCATTTTGGGACGCTTTCCATGACAGATGCGGGGGTGCGTAACGCGACGAAGAAAGCCATTTGCACTGCAAAGGCGGGCGGCGCGGTCATCTCCTTCGATCCCAATCTGCGCCCGCCGCTGTGGAAGTCACTGGACGACGCGAGGGAACAGACTGCCTATGGACTTTCCGTGTGTGATGTGCTGAAGATATCCGACAATGAGATCCAGTGGTTTACGGGGGAAGCGGATTTTGACGCTGGGATCCGCAGGCTGAGGAGCCAGTATGATATACCGCTGATCCTGCTCTCCATGGGGAAAGACGGCAGCCGCGCTTATTATAAAGACCTGCGTGTGGAAGTAAGGCCTTTCCTGCAGGAGAACACGATCGAGACGACGGGGGCGGGAGATACGTTTGGCGCCTGCTGCTTGTATTATGTATTGAAGTACGGTCTGGAAAATCTGGATGAGCAGAAGCTGACACAGATGCTGGCGTTTGCCAACGCAGCCGCGTCCATTGTCACGACCAGAAAGGGCGCGCTGCGCGTGATGCCGTCAGGGGAGGAAGTGGAGGCGCTGATAAACAATGCAAAATAAGATTAAGCTATTTACCGGTATCTGCTGTATGCTCATCAGTTTTCTGCTCGGCGGCTGTGGACGGTCCGGCGCGAAGGATAAAGATTTTTCTGAACTGACAACACCGGGAAGTCAGGAGGAGGCGTATGAGTACCGCACATTTTTTCTGCCTGCCAAGGATGGGCCGATTCAGCCGTATGTCGGGGATACAATGCCATATTACGAGGACGGGGTGTATTATATTTACTATCTGAAAGAAGGCGGTGACTCCTATAACCATTCCATATATCTTGCGACAACAAAGGATTTTGTGACCTACACGGAACAGGATGAGGTCGTGATCGAAGCTTCTGACACCGGGCAGGATGCCTGGATCGGTACGGGGTCTGTCGTGAAGGCAGGAGGCAAGTATTATTTCTTTTATACCGGTCATGCAGACTCTGCAGATGTGGAATACAAAGAAAAGATAATGGTTGCCGCTGTCTCTAATACACAACTGACGCAGCCTACGAAAAGGCTCGTGTAGATCACGGTGGTCGCCGTATCATTAAAAAAAAAA
>CAMWJQ010000440.1 GCA_947174615.1 uncultured Lachnospiraceae bacterium | reverse complement strand
TGCAAAATCTGTTATAATTCACACCTCAATTACGTATAAGCTGATAAGAACTGGTGTTGGTGTGAATTGTAACATTATCGAAAATAATTGATAAAAAAATATCAATAAATATTGTAATATATAAAAAAAAGGTATAAAATATTTATGATTATGCGGGGATACTTTCGCGGATAATACGGATTATAGAAAGCAAAAAGGCTTCAGGGATGATATAAAGTATAGGAGGTATAGTGATGTCGAATGAAATCAAGACGATTGGTGTATTGACAAGTGGAGGTGATGCACCGGGAATGAACGCTGCAATACGTGCAGTGGTGAGGAAGGCTTTGACGAACAATGTCAAGGTAAAGGGAATCAAGCGTGGCTATATGGGACTGATCAATGAGGAGATCATTGATATGGAAGCATTTAGCGTGGCAGATGTTATCCAGAAGGGCGGAACGATTCTCGGCACAGCAAGATGTCTTGAATTTAAGGAAGAGAACATACAGCAGATGGCGGCTGAAATCTGTCATAAGCATGGGATTGACGGTCTTGTCGTGATTGGCGGTGACGGTTCTTACAGAGGTGCGCAGGGACTTGCAAGACATGGGATCAATACGGTCGGTGTGCCCGGAACGATTGATCTTGACATTGCATGCACGGAGTATACGATTGGTTTTGACACAGCGATCAACACAGCGATGGAGGCGATTGACAAGGTAAGGGATACTTCTTCATCTCATGAGCGGTGTTCCATCATCGAGGTTATGGGCAGACATGCGGGATACATCGCACTCTGGACAGGCGTTGCAAACGGTGCGGAGGATATTCTTCTCCCAGAGAAATACAATTACGATGAGCAGGAACTGATCAATAACATTGTCAGAAGCAGAAAGAAAGGAAAGACACATCATATCATTATCAATGCCGAGGGAATCGGACACTCTACCTCGATGGCAAAGAGAATCGAGGCGGCTACGGGAATCGAGACAAGGGCGACGATTCTGGGCTATATGCAGCGCGGCGGCAATCCAACCTGTAAGGATAGATTTTATGCGTCTATTATGGGTGCATACGCGGCAGATATTCTCTGCGACGGCAAGTCCAACAGAGTCGTGGCGTACAAGCATGGTTCTTTTGTGGATTATGATATTGAGGAAGCGCTCAATATGAAAAAGGGAATTGATGAGTATCAGTATGACATCTGCCGGAAACTGTCGAGATAATGGAATAATTTTATTACATTAACTAAATGACATTGGTTCAGCATGGTGGTTGGGATGCATCAAGCCACGGTACGCGGCTTTGACATCCGCGAAGCGGTTTTTGCATGGCTTGATGCTTGTAACAGGAAGCCGCAGGCTGAACTGTTACATATTTTTCAATAGAACACACTACGCTGAGTGAACAATATTATAACATATGGTATAATATGAAGATTCTATACCGACCACTTGTGAAATGCAAGTGGTCTTTTTTACTCGCTGCCAGTACTGTTTCGTATTCGGCATTTTGTTCCTTAGGAACTGTGAAAGAATAAAGCTTTACATCGGACTTGTCTCAATCTTCCTCTGCTGCGTTGTCATCACTCGGCGTCCCAGTACACCTCATTCTTCCGCCTTGCTTAGAAAGCTTTATCCAGCGTCATATGCAAAGTTCAGTCTTCACAGTTTCTTATTATAAAATAATTGATTTGGCGATACTATTGTTTTATATGGCAAAAGTGATATAATTAACATTGATTTGTAAATATAGGAAATAAAGGTAAAGGATAAAATATCATGGCATATGAAATTAGTAACAAGAAACCCAAAGCCAGAAAGTCCACCACGAGACTGATCGCATTCGGCTTTGCAATGATCATTCTGACAGGAACACTCCTGTTATCGCTTCCCTTTGCGAATAAGTCTGGTCATGGGAATGTGTTCAATTCCCTTTTTACGGCGACTTCTGCGACCTGTGTCACAGGACTTGTCATCGCAGACACTTACCAGAACTGGACGACGTTTGGACAGCTTATCATACTTTGCATGATTCAGGTTGGCGGTCTGGGCTTTATGACCATTGGCGCTTATATTTCTGTACTTCTCAAAAAGCGCATCGGATTGCAGGAGCGGGAACAGCTGCAGGAGAGCGTGAATACTCTTGAAATAGCAGGTGTTGTCCGACTGGTCAAAAAGATTGTCCAAGGAGCGCTCGGCATTGAACTTTTGGGTGCAATCCTGCTTTCTATTCGATTTATCCCTAGGTTTGGTGTGATCAAGGGAATTTATTTTGCATTGTTTCATGCAGTATCGGCATTCTGCAATGGCGGTTTTGACCTGATGGGAACAGAGGAGGCATATTCTTCCCTTGTCGCGTATGAGGGGGATATTTTGGTCAATCTTGTGATTGTGACCCTGATTCTTGTGGGGGGAATTGGCTTTATCGTGTGGGATGATGTAGCGCGGAACAAATGGCATTTCAAGCGTTATTTATTACACAGTAAAATTGTAATTACTGTGACTTCTCTACTGACAGTGGTTGGGACAGTATTGTTTCTGCTCACAGAAAACGATGCAGCCTTCGCGGGCATGAGTTCGCTTGAAAAGGTGCTGGGTGCACTGTTTTCATCTCTCACGCCAAGGACAGCAGGATTCAACTCAGTCGATACAGCGGCACTGTCAAATTCCGGCAAATTAATAACGATGGTTATGATGTTTATTGGCGGCAGTCCAGGCTCCACCGCGGGCGGCGTCAAGACGACATCTATCATTGTACTGCTGTTTTATGCGGGTGCAATGGTGTTGAACAAAGAGGATATCAACTTATTTGGCAGGCGTTTGACAGATGAGGTGGTCAAAAAGGCAAATGCAGTTGTGATAATCAATGCGACACTGACAATTGTAGCGACTGTTATCATTATGGCATTACAACCGTTATTGAATTTTGAAGATGTGCTGTTTGAGGTACTTTCTGCAATAGGAACTGTTGGCATGACAGTTGGCATCACGAGAGATTTAAATATAATAGCACAAGTTATTCTTATAGTGCTGATGTATTGCGGACGGTTGGGCAGCCTGTCCTTTGCGCTGGTATTTGCACAGAAGAATACTTCGACGCCAATGCGTCAGCCGCAGGAAAAAATCATTGTAGGATAAAATAGTAACAATTTGAAAAGGAAGAGGGGCGTAGGATATGAAATCAATCTTGATTATTGGAATGGGACGTTTTGGGCATCATCTGGCAGCAAATTTTCTGAAGCATGCCCATGATGTCATGATTGTGGATGAGGATGAGGAGAAGC
>CAMWJQ010000439.1 GCA_947174615.1 uncultured Lachnospiraceae bacterium | reverse complement strand
CGGCGACCATACTCGGCGCCCTCGTTCCGGAGAAACAGGCAGAAGTTGCGAGACGTATCGCGACAATGGACAGAACGAGTCCGGATGTTATCAAGGAAGTGGAGCGCGTGCTTGAGTCAAAGCTGTCTTCGCTTGTAAATCAGGATTACACGATCATTGGCGGCGTGGACGCAGTGGTAGAGATTCTGAACACGGTAGACAGAGGAACAGAAAAGCACATCATGGAAACGCTCGAAGTGGAAGAGCCGGAGCTTGCAGACGAGATCAGAAAGAAGATGTTCGTATTCGAGGATATCCTGCTGCTCGACGACCGTGCGATCCAGCGTGTGCTCAGGGATGTTGACAACAATGATCTTGCCATCGCATGTAAGGGCTCGACAGAGGAAGTGCAGAATGCCATCTTCAGCAATATGTCAAAACGTCTTGCAGAGATGATTCGGGAAGATATGGAATTTATGGGACCTGTCAGAATGAAAGACGTGGAGGAAGCACAGCAGAAGATCGTAAATATTATCAGAAAGCTTGAGGATTCTGCAGAGATCGTTATTTCAAGAGGCGGAGGTGACGAGATTGTTGTCTAATGGCGGCATATTGAAATCAGGCTGGGTTGTAGTGGACCCAGCCAACACAAGGATTATAGACACCAACGCAAGAGCAGAGGCAAGACTTCGTGAAATGGCAGTAGAGCTTGCAAGAGAGTGCGGCGAGGAGCCTGATTTTGCGGATGGTTTTACACAGGGAATCAGCGCTGTGGAAGTGTCCCAGCTGATACGGGAAGGCGAGGAGAACATCATCGGGGAAAATCAGGGCTTTGAAACAGAGTCCGCCTTTGAGGATAACAGTTTCCCGCAGCAGTCTCATCAAATGCAGGAAGAACTGATTGCAGATGCACAGGCGCAGATAGAACAGATGCGGGAGGAGGCGCTGGCTGAGATCGAGCAAGTGAAAGTTCAAGCGCTTGAAGAGGCGCGGAGTCAGGGATATCAGGAAGGCTTTGAGCAGGGGCAGAATGACGGCTTTGCGCAGGGACACCGGGATGGACTGAACAGCGTGGCGGAGGAGCGCAAGCAGGTACATACAGAGGCGGAGCAGAAAATGGCGGCGCTCGAGGAGGAATACCAGCAGAAGATCAAAGAATTAGAGCCGGTATTTATCAGCACACTGACAGGCATATATGAGCATATTTTCCATGTGAGTCTCAAAAATTCAAGAGAATTGATCGTCTATCTGATTCAGAATACAATGCGAAATATTGAGACAGGCAGCACCTATCTGATCCATGTGTCAAAAGAAGATTATCCTTTTGCGAGTATGCAGAAGAGAGAGCTGATTAAGGGGACGAATATTGCAATTGAGAATGTAGAGCTTCTCGAAGATGTCACACTCGGCAAAAATGAGTGTATGATAGAAACAGGGAATGGTGTGTTTGACTGTAGTCTGGGTACACAGTTAGAAGCGCTGAACGAGGAATTGAGGCTTTTGTCCTACGAGCCATAAAAGGGGTTGTAACATGGAAAGTTGTATTTCCTTTGACAAGTATAAGACAGTACTGAATAAAAGCTTTTTTAAGAAGCTTGGCAAAGTAGAAAACGTAGTGGGACTCACAATTGAGTCCTCGGGACCAGATGCAAAGCTTGGTGATATGTGTAAGATTTACACGGATGCGGAAAAGCAGCATGGGATTTTGGCAGAGGTTGTCGGCTTTAAGGACAAAAAGACACTGCTCATGCCGTATGAAGATACAGAAGGCATTGGACTTGGCTGTATTGTGGAGAACATGAACTATCCGCTCAGCGTGTCTGTGGGCGACAGCCTGCTTGGCAAGACGCTGGATGGACTGGGCAGATGTATTGATGGCTATGTGCCTGACCCGACGACAGTGAAGCGCTATCCGCTTGAGGCGATGCCGCCTGATCCGATGAGCAGAACGATCATCAGCGATGTGCTGCCGCTTGGTGTAAAGGCAGTAGATGGGTTGATTACAGTCGGAAAAGGACAGCGTATTGGTATTTTTGCGGGATCTGGCGTAGGCAAATCAACTCTCATGGGTATGTTTGCGAGAAATACGAAAGCAGATATCAATGTGATTGCACTGATTGGAGAGCGCGGTCGTGAGGTTCGAGAATTTATAGAGCGTGATTTGGGTGAAGAAGGTATGCGCCGTTCTATCGTGGTAGTGGCGACATCAGACAGACCTGCACTTGAGCGCAATAAAGCGGCAAAGACAGCGACGGCAATTGCAGAGTATTTCAGAGATCAGGGAAAAGATGTACTCCTGATGATGGACTCGCTCACGCGTTTCTCAATGGCACAAAGAGAGATCGGTCTGGCGACAGGAGAACCGCCGGTGACAAGAGGATATCCGCCCAGCGTGTACTCAGAGATGCCCAAACTTCTTGAGCGCGCAGGGTGTTCTGAGAGCGGATCGATCACAGGTCTGTATACCGTTCTGGTAGAAGGTGAGGATTTCAATGAGCCGATCACAGATACGGCGAGAAGTATTCTGGACGGGCATATTATGCTGACGAGAAAGCTTGCCAACAGAAACCATTACCCAGCAGTGGATGTGCTGCAGAGTATCTCGAGATGTATGTCGATGATCGCATCCAGAGAGCACAAGGCGGCAGCAGGAAAACTAAAGAATATCATGGCTACATACAATGAGGCGGAGGATTTGATCAATATCGGTGCGTACAAAAGGGGAAGCAATCCGAATATTGACCGGGCAATCAATAAGATTGATGAGGTCAATCAATATTTGCTGCAGGATACAGATGCGAAATTCACGTTTGAGGAATCCGTGGAGCAGTTAGAGGCGATGTTTCAGGAGTAGCAATTTTAGGTAAAAGGGTGGTATGCGTATGGCAGTTTTTCGTTATAAAATGCAGGGGATTCTCGATATCAAAGAGAAACTTGAGGACAAGGCAAAGCAGGAGTTTGCAGAGGCAAACATGCGGCTGGATGCAGAGAAGAGGAAGCTGGATGAATTTCACGCAAGAAAGCTTTATTATATGCAGGAGGGCGTAAAGCTCCGCACAGAGCTGATTGATGTGCGGAAAATCCGCGAGAACAAGATGGCAGTCCTCAAGATGGACGAATACATCGCGGATCAGATGAAGGAAGTAGCGCGCGCCGCGAAATTGGTAGAAAAGGCAAGAGCGGCATTACAGGAGCTGATGCAGGAGCGCAAAGCGCATGAGAAGCTCAAGGAGAATGCGTTTGAGGAGTTTATGAAGGATGAACTGGCAGCAGAGAGCAAGGAGATAGACCAGCTT
>CAMWJQ010000438.1 GCA_947174615.1 uncultured Lachnospiraceae bacterium | reverse complement strand
ACCTGAAATCCTCGAAATTCCCGATGCGACACTGAATACATTTTATGAAAAACTGCCGGAACTCTCACAATACAAGAGAAGTTTAAACGATATTCTCCGGAAAAAAGCACATATTCTAAGCGATGCGGAGGAAAAAATCCTTGCTGCCGCAGGGGACCTCGCACAGTCGCCGGAAGATATCTTTGGTCTGCTCAACGATGCGGACATGACTTATGAATCTGTGTCGGATATCGAGGGCAACCGTCTTGCCGTAACGCACGCAAGCTTTATCCCACTGATGCAGAATTATGACAGAAATGTCAGAAAAGATGCTTTTGATTCGCTGTATAAAACCTATGATGAGCACAAAAATACCTCTGCTGCAATTCTATCCGCACAGATGAAGCAGCTCAATTTCTTTGCAAAAATGCGCAAGTACAACAGCCCTCTTGAAGCGGCGCTCGACCAGACCAATGTCGATCCGCAGGTCTATTATAATCTGATCGAAGCTGTCCATGAAAATATGGAATCCATGTACAAATATGTGCGCCTCAGAAAGAAATTATTAAAGGTGGACGAGCTCCACATGTATGACTTGTATGTGCCAGTGGTATCGAATGCCGAGCGCAGTATTTCCTTTGCAGAGACCAAGGATAATATCCGCGAGGCGCTCACGGTTCTCGGCGACGATTACGTGGCGCTCCTCGACGAAGGCTTCAAGAACCGCTGGATTGATATTTATGAAAATGCCGGAAAGCGCAGCGGTGCATATTCCTGCGGCTGCCGCGTTCATCCCTATGTGCTGTTAAACTATAAAAATAATCTCGACAGTGAATTTACAACAGTTCATGAGATGGGGCATGCCCTGCACTCTTACCTCTCCAACAAACACCAGCCGGTAGCAGACGCGGACTATGTGATTTTTGTGGCAGAGGTTGCCTCCACCTGCAATGAAGCCCTGCTGATGCAGTACCTGTTAAAAAAGCCCGCCGACAAAAAGGACCGCGCTTATCTGATCAACTATTTCCTCGAGCAGTTTCGGACGACGCTCTACCGCCAGACCATGTTTGCAGAATTTGAATTGAAGATGAGCCAGATGGTCCAAAACGGCGAGAGCATCAACTCGGAGTCGGCTTGTAAAGTTTACCATGATCTGATCGACTTGTATTTCGGAAAAGATATTGTACATGACGCGAAGATTGATTTGGAGTGGGCCCGCATCCCGCACTTCTTCTACAATTTCTATGTGTATCAGTATGCTACAGGATTTTCTGCTGCGATCGCACTGTCTCAGAAAATTCTAAACGAAGGCGCGCCTGCGGTAAAAGCCTATAAGGAAAACTTCCTAAGTGCCGGACGTTCCAAAGATCCTGTGTCAATCTTAAAAGATGCAGGTGTTGATATGTCCACCAAGACCCCTGTCGAGGAGGCGCTGAAACTCTTTGACAGCCTGATTGATGAGATGGAAGAGTTGATGCGTTAGTATTTGACACCACCAGTTCCGCTGGTGGTGTTTTGCTGCTACAATGATTTTAGGTTGTCGTCAATTCTGTTTACATGCTCGTTCTGGTTTAGCCCCCTCTTACCAGGCATGTGCAATCGAGACACTGCCTTTGACATTTCCCAAGTCCCCCTCCGGCGCATAGATAAAGAACTTATAGTTTCCATCCTTTAGAGATTCGTCACGGATAAAATCCGCCGTACACCGAAGCACGCCATCTTCGCGGTGCACCAGTACGGAATGATACGTGACATTCAGCGATTCACTGTCTTCATTATTGACAAATCCAATCATGACAGCATCCCCGCTCTCCACCTCAATCTTATATTGGATTTTGTCCCCGCCGCGCAGACCATAGTCCCCGAACCAGAGCTTGGCTCCTGCTGCTATGCGCTGCTCATTGACCGCAATAATCTGCGGCGCATCATATGTCTCTATATCCTTCATACTGCCAATAAATTTATATGCGTCTGCATATTCGTCGAGGGATTTTAATGCGTCAAGACTTTTCAACGCATCAAGATTTTTCAGCGCATCAAGTTTTTTCAGCGCATCAAGACTTTTCAGCGCATCAAACGCTTTCCATGCATCGGAGTCTCCTATGTTGTCATTAAACTTATCCGCATCGGCATTTTTTATCTCGTCCATGTATTCTTCATCCATATGTTCTTCATCCATATATTCTTCATCTGCCTCTTCCATATCGCCAAAAAGATCTTCCACCTCCGCTTGAGTCATATAGCCAACGCTCTTAATGCCACCTTTTTCATCGCGCGTGACTTTGACATCCACAGTGCCTTTCGGGTTGACCTCCAGAAAATAAAACGAGCCTTCTTTTCTAATATCGAGAAAAATATGAACGAGCTGAGACTCATAATAATAGTTCTTTCCTTCGCTGTAAATGCCATGTTCCAGATACTCCTGTCTCCGCGCTGCATCCAGCTTCCGGTCCATCTCCTCCTCCAGAGCATCCAGACTGTCATCATCCAGCAGTCCGAACAGCACAGACTGAAATGCAAACTCCTGGTCTGCCAACGCCCTGTCCAGCCATGTTCTCAATGTCTTTTCACTCATGCGGTTTGCCACGACCGAGAAAGAGGAAACCGAGTGATCTGCATATGCTTTTTCCGCACAGTACCGGACTGCGGCACTGTCAATCTCCAGCTCATTGACAGCACATCCCAGAAAGGATATTCGTCCATCCGTATAAATGCGCTCAAGCCACGCCGCTTTTGCCTCCTCATTTAACTGTGAGAATGCAATCTGAAACAAGGGCAGACTTCCTTCTTCATAATACTGCTCAATCTTTCCAGCGAAAGTGTCGTTTTCCTGCTGCCCTCTGCTCTGTCCGGCGTTTTTTTCCT
The DNA here is from genome assembly GCA_947174615.1 of uncultured Lachnospiraceae bacterium. GTDB lineage: Bacteria > Bacillota > Clostridia > Lachnospirales > Lachnospiraceae > COE1. The sequence goes on along the minus strand of CAMWJQ010000438.1, from coordinate 435 downwards.
CAAAACGGTTTGTCAGACTGTATTCAAATCTGCTTTCCTGAAAGCTGCTTTGCTGCCTCCCATCTGTCTCTGCCGCAGCAACAGGATACACACCGACAAAAGCGGCACTCAATACAATGCCAAGCGTCAAAACGCTGGTGAATAAAACTGTTGTTCCTGATTTTTTACGATAATTCATGACTGCACCCAACCTTTCTTTTAATAATTGTTTATTTTCACTCAGTGGAACAATGCCAACGGTTTCCCTGTATGTTCGGACTGCTGCCATCGCATCCAACAGCGTTTTCCCGTAATCCGGCGCATGGATTCCACCTACTTTTGCAAGGACTGCCGCATCGCATGCAAATTCGCACGCCTTGGCAAGTTCACGGCGCATCAAATACACTGTGGGATTAAACCAATGCAGGCAGACCGTCAGCTCCACCAGCCATTTAT
>CAMWJQ010000437.1 GCA_947174615.1 uncultured Lachnospiraceae bacterium | reverse complement strand
CTGGAAGACTGATGCCGCCGAAATCAACCTGGTTTGAACCCAAGCTGCGGAGTGGGTTATTTATACATACTTTATAATTTAAAAAGAGACTGTCGCAGGAGGACAGATTCACGCAATATGTGGTGCGGAACAATCCGTAGCATCATGGCATGGAATCGTCTTGCTTTGCGGCAGTTTCTTTTTGCTGTTTTTGCAGAAAAGTGTTCAGTAGTTTAAATAAACAGTATAAAACAGTTGACAACAGTCAGCTGCTGTTATATACTGTTTACTGTCAAGAGTGACCGATGATTGTTTTGGAATGATATTCAGGAGGTACTATAAGAGTGTCTGAACGCAAAGGACGGATAAAAAGGATGTTGAAACGATATGAATGTGATTATTAACCATACATCAATGCAGCCTGTGTATGAGCAGATTGTGCGTCAGATCAAAGAGCAAATCATACAGGGTGAGCTGATCGAGGAGACGTTGCTTCCGTCTGTCAGAACATTGGCAAAAGAAATTAAAGTCAGTGCACTGACAGTCAAGAAAGCCTATGACCAGTTAGAAGCAGAGGGATTTGTCATCACGGTGCATGGCAAGGGAAGTTATGTGGCAAGCGCCAATCAGGCGCAGCTGCTTGAGGAGAAGAAAAAGGAAGTAGAGGCGGAGTTTGAGCAGGCGATTCGCAAGGCGCGCAGCTGTGGTATGGAGGAGTCTGAGATTCGCGCGCTGTTTGAGATTGTGCTCGAGGACACATAATGCTTTGATGCAAGGGATGATTCATAATATAATTTTTGAAAGGAAGTGCGGATTATGATTCGATTGGACAATGTAGTCAAACAATATGACAAATTTCGACTGGACTGCTCTATGCAAGTGCTCGCAGGACAGGTCACAGGACTGATCGGAAGAAACGGCGCCGGCAAAAGTACGACATTTAAAGCGATGCTGGGGCTGATTGACATAGAAGGCGGGACAGTGGAGGTATTGGGCAAACCTGTCAAAAACCTCACTGCCAAAGACAGGGAACAGATTGGCGTTGTGCTCGCAGATTCCGGCTTCAGCGGTTACCTGACCATCAAGGATTTGATTCCGGTGCTGAATACCCTGTACGCGGATTTTTCCCCCAAGCAGTTTATGGCGGACTGTGAACGGATGGAACTTCCGATGAAAAAGAAAATCAAAGAATTTTCCACTGGCATGAAGAGAAAGCTGCAAATACTCGCGGCGCTCTCGCACAATGCCAGGCTGTTGATACTCGATGAGCCGACGGCAGGGCTTGATGTCGTGGCGCGGGATGAACTTCTGAATCTTCTGCGGGAGTACATGGAGACCGGGGAGCGCAGCATTGTCATCAGCTCACATATTTCAAGCGACTTAGAGGGTATCTGCGATGATGTGTATATGATTGAAAACGGCAGAATGCTGCTGCACGAGGACACGGATGTGCTGCTGAATGAATATGGATTATTGAAGGTGTCGTTTGAGCAGTTTGGCAGGCTCGACCAGCGGTATTTGATTCGAAAGAAAAAAGAGAGCTTTGGCTATAGCTGTCTGACAAACAAACGGCAGTTTTATCAGGACAATATCCCGTCTGTCGTGCTCGAGAGAGGCAGCATTGACGAGGTGATCACGATGCTCACGACGAACGGGGAATCGAATTAGTTGAGGAGGGATCTTGGATGAGCAGACCAGTAAAAGGTTTATTGATAAAGGATTTACGATTGATATTTTCACAGATGAAGTTGTCTTTTGTCATTTTAGTTGTGTGGGGGATGTTTATGGCGAACAGCGTCAAAGAAATCTTCTTTGTTCCTGGATATGTAGCGGTGTTCTGTTCTTTTTTATCATTTAGTACCTTTAGCTATGATGAGTTTGACAATGGCGCTGCCTATATTTTTACACTGCCAATACAGCGCAAGGACTATGTGCGTGCAAAATATCTGTTGTGCGTTCTGCTGATGGTAATACCAACCATTATTATGACGTTTATTACCTATGCGGCTAATATGGGGGCAGGCGGGGAGACAGCGCTGTTAGATTATCTTATTGCAGCCCTCACTGCCATAGCCATAGCATTTCTGCTGATGGCAGTGGAAAGTCCGCTATATATAAAGTTTGGTCAGGAGAAGGGCAGGATTGTCACGATGCTTAGTGTTGGCGTTGTGGCAGCCGGCTTTGGGGTTATTGGCTCATTGTGTAAGGAAACGGCTGATGGCATGAGCGCCGTCAACAGCATATCAGGGATGGATTCTTGGATGCTGATACTGCTGATGGCGGCAGGTGTCGCGGTGCTGACAGGTGTTTCCTATCGCATATCATGTGTGATTTTGGAGAGAAAACAGTATTAGAGCACTACAATATGCATTCCAACTGGCGGTCAAAAGGCTCTGATTCGACATGGTGCTGATCATATTCCTCGGCATCGACACAGCCCATCATTTGATAAAAAGCCTGGGTCTCGACAGCAGAGTGGGCGGAGATGTAGAGCTTCTTTCCGCCCTTTTTCCTTGCCCAGTTTTTGGCGGCGCCAAATAAAACGGCGCCGATGCCTTTGCCGCGCTGGTCTTCGGATACATGGATGCAGGAGAGGTCGAGATACTGCCGCGCGCTGCCAAGAAACGCCGACTCGACAGACACAAAACCTTTGAGTGTTCCGGTTCGCGTTTCACCGCAGAATGCCCCATAGACAAAACCGCCTGTCTTGATGGTGTTTTTCAGGCATTGGATGAGAAATTGATAATCCTCCTCAGACCAGTCGTCGATAAACGGCGCGTCTTTGATGACCCATTGATCGTTTTCTCTGCGCCAGCATTTCACAACCTGCTGGCGGCGGATAAAGCCGGCAAACAGGTCCCGGCAGAGCTCTTTTTCGCGGAGCGGTCTGTAATAAATGCCCTTTGAGATGTACATTTCAGAGAACGCCATCACGCGTTCCAGGATGTGCAGGTTTTCAAGGGCTATGTGCTTTCCATCCTGCAATTCAAGGGCGTGATTTGTGTGCTCGATCGTGTGGAGCGGCAGGCTGTGTTCCCTGCATTTTGCTTCGATGATGGCAGTTTCTGCCCAAGGGTCGCTTGTGCCGTGAAACACGATGCCCGGCTGCGGCGCAAAGTCAAACGTCTCAGCAAGCGGCGTATAGTAGATATTGCGGCAGGAAATGTGGTGGCGCTTAGCATAAGCTGCCGCGAGAGCCGTCCCAAGACTTTTTGAGACAAACAGGATCTCATCGCAGGCGTCCCAGTTGATTGGATCCAATTGAAGCTCGGTCTGTGTGTATGCATGCTCATATGTGTGTGTGTGCA
>CAMWJQ010000436.1 GCA_947174615.1 uncultured Lachnospiraceae bacterium | reverse complement strand
TTCAACCACTCTGCCTGAAGTCTGTTCAAAGCCCTGCTCAAAAGCTGCTGGAAAAATCAGCTTGTGTGCATGAAGCAGTTGTGCATGAACGCCCTTTTTTGCATAAAACTGATTCACTATTGCATTCCCATATTTTGCATCACCTATAATGGGATGTCCTAATGAAGCCAAGTGCGCGCGAATCTGATGTGTCTTTCCAGTAAAAAGCTGTACCTCCAACAAGGTAATATTATGTGCTGTCTGAACAGTATGAAAGGCAGTATCAATATAGGCAGTGTTCTTTTCTAAGGATTTTGGCACATCGGTTTCTTGATGATATACCGCAACTTTATTTTGTATAATATCTTTGCAGAGCCAGCCTGTCATATGCTCATTAAGTGCAAGTTCTCCTGAAATCAGACAATAATAATATTTTTGAAGAGATTTATTCCTGATAATCTTACTTAGATACTGACTTCCAGCAAGTGTTTTGCCGCAAGCCACCATACCAGAGGTATTTCTGTCCAACCGGTTGCAGATGGAGGGTTTGAATGTTGCAAGGGAGGCTGGCGCGATAAAATTTGTGGCAAGCAGATATCCAATCAACCATTCATTGACACTGAGTTCTTCTGGCTTTGATTTTTGCGACAGGATTCCACAAGGCTTATTGACCACCAGAATCTGATTGTCCTCATATACAATCTTTATAGAATTTAGTTTCTGGTATGCCTGTTTGTAGGAAGTGATATTGATCTGGCTCTTTTGATCGTTTCCACAGAACTTTTCAAAAGTTGCATCAGCAAGGAATAAATGTACTTCATCATCAAGACATAATGTTTCTCTTCCGTCCGCCTTTTTGTTGTTTAAGACAATATTTTTTTTGCGCAGCATTTTATAAATAAAGCTGTCTGGGGCATTCTTTAACAGCTTTTTGAGATATTTGTCAAAGCGCTGCCCTGCTTCATTTGCTGAAATTTTTGTCGCAATCATAACGGCTGTCTCCTGAAAATCTATAATTCATAATGAGATATCACATAAGAGTGTCAGAATCTCTGCTTCTTTCTTGGTGGATTCCAACGCCTGTAATTGAGCTAACCGCTCTGTAAAACGTGTCTTATCATGAAAAATCTTAATTGTCACATTTTTCATTCTGTTTTGTTTCAAGATACCCTGTATATGCCCCTCACATGCAGCGGCGTCACAGTCTGCAAACTCCGTGTAACCAATTAGATGATTGCCGCGCACAGCAAAACAGTTTATCGGGAAATTCTCTTTGTAGGAGGTCAGATACATGCTGTAGAGAACCGGCACAGCACCTTCCTGTCTGGATATTTCCTGATAAACCTTTTCGCTGAACTTTGGAATTTTGAAGTACATAACGACGGCTACCAGACTCTTGCTCGATGGCAGCAGCCCTAGAACAGCAACGATTGTGAGAAGGTTTTCCTTTTTGCCCGTAGAAAAGTATCCTAACAAAAATACTGCAATCGATATCAAAAAATACGCTGCTGTGCGAATCATAACTCTCTTTCGTTCATAGGGAGGATACCCGTATGCTCCCTTTTGCTGCTTTTGCATCTTCATCTGCTGTCTCCTGATTTTTAGAATATAAATCGTATGATACTTAGGAATTGTTCAAAAATAATTTTTTTTGATATGTACCCTCGAAGAAATATTCTGCGCAAGCTGTACATATTATTTCTGAACAATTCCTTATTTTAAGAAACGCATTGCTTCCAATAGCACGCTGTGCGGCAGTATCTTTGCCAGAACTTCAAAGCTCTGAATCCAAGCGCCATACACAGACCGCTCTCTTTTGTGGTAGGAATCTGCAATCGCCTTCTCGACCACCTGGTCTGCACGAACCAGCGTGAGCTTTTTTACGGCAAGCGTGCTGCCTGTCTTTTCCGCAATGTCAAAAAACGGCGTGTCCACAGGACCCGGACAAACTGCGGTGACATAGATCTTCTTGCGGCGCAGTTCCTGATTTAACGCTCTCGAGAAGCTGTACACATAAGATTTCGTCGCCGCATAAACTGCAAAATTGGGCTGCGGCAAAAAGGCGGCGCTGGAAGCAAGCTGTATGATACGGCTGTTTCTGCGCATGTAGGGAATACACAGATGTGTGATCTGGGTCAATGCCTTACAATTTACATCAATCATGCCGAGTTCAGTCTTGATATTGGATACAGAAAAATCTCCCATGATGCCATATCCGGCGCTGTTGACCAGCATCCGAATTACAGGTTTTTCATCTGCGAGCAGTTTCTTCAACCGCTCGATTTGTTCATCGTCTGTGACATCCATATCCAACACCCGCGTCGTGTGCTCAAGATGCTGTGCCACCTCCAGCAGTTCTTTTTTTCGTCGTGCGATCAGCCAGATCTCGTCGATATTTTGAAACACATTATCCAACTGCAGTGCAAACTCTACACCCATGCCAGAGGATGCACCTGTAATTAAAATAATATTCATCGCTCCATCTCCCTATTTATACAATTATTTATATCATCACAGCTTTCCATCACCTAGATCGCCGTCTTGCGCATTTTGGGATTGCTCTGCTGACTCTCTGCATAAGCTTTCAGATCAGCCGCTTTCTTACAACTGCAATCCTTGAGGAAGTATAATATCATATTTTTGCCAGACAACAGACTTTCAAACACCGCGAGCCCATTTATTACATCACTTTGTAAGCTGTTTGTGTTTATGAATATTTCGTATTGTTTTTTTCTTTATTGTTTTCTTTGGCGGCATATTCTTTGAGGACGTTTTCCGTCTATCCTGCTGGTTTTTCTTGTTTGTGGGCTCGCCTGCCGTTTTTCTTGGCTTAATGAGACATTTTTTGTCATATCCAATCAAGTCCTCCCTCCCAGCAAGTTTTAGCGCATCCCGCACGAGCTCATAATTTTTGGGATTGCGGTATTGTATCAGTGCACGCTGCATTGCCTTTTCGTGCGGATTTTTGCAGACGTAGACGGGCTTCATTGTCACCGGGTCCACTCCGGTATAATACATAACCGTTGACATTGTTGACGGTGTGGGATAAAAATCTTGTACCTGTTCTGGCATATAGCCAATCTTTCGCAGATATTCAGCCAACGCAACCGCTTCCTTCAGTGTGGAACCGGGATGGGAGGACATTAAATATGGCACCAAAAACTGATTCTTGCCAAGTTTTTGATTGAATCGGTGATATTTTTCAGTAAATGCCTCATAGACAGCATTTTCTGGTTTTCCCATCCTAGACAGAACAGCATTGCAGATGTGTTCTGGCGCCACTTTGAGCTGCCCGCTGATGTGGTGTTCCACAAG
>CAMWJQ010000435.1 GCA_947174615.1 uncultured Lachnospiraceae bacterium | reverse complement strand
AGTTATGCACACAGCCGCATAAGGAAATATGCCGCTTCGCGGCTGCGGCTGGCGCAATACTCACGGCAGATTTCATCTGTCGTGAGTATAATTGTATTGTATGGGGTTAGGTTTGTCAAGTCTGCATAAATTATTCTGCCCAGTTTGTGAATCCTTTCTCAAAATTCTCTGCCCAGTTTTCCATTTTTATTTCTAGCTGCTTCCCCAGTTTCTCAGCGTTTTCTTCTATATTTTCTGTATAAGTATCCGTGTACATATTGCCTGAAAAGGCATTGATCAGGTCGTCGCTTAGATGAATTTTCCACTGTCCGTTATCCTGAAAAGCAAGGACCGTGACGCGGATACTGATGAGATCATCAGGGTCCAGATCGTCAATACTATCGTCAAGAATAGAAATCAAGGTATCCTTTCCCGCAGCCAGTTCTGCCATGTCTGCTGTGAGCTGTGCGAAACCAAAGCCGGGGCTTTCCAGCATATTTTCTAAAATCTGGCATTCGTAAGTTTCCAGAACCTTTGCCATGTCGATATTTGTGATTACCATATCTAGCGCTGCGGTATCCTGGTCGGTCTGCACGTCTGTAATTTCCCATGTCAGACACTCCATGATTTTCTGATCAAGTTTGTAGGCAGACTGGTATCGTCTGCTGTGTTTGGAGCGGGGCTGCAGAAGTTCATTAAAGACACGGTATTCATTTTCGATCGGAACACCAAGCCAATTGTGGTAAGTCTGGACATAATTGTCGGTATATTGATTCAAAGTATCCAGATCCAGATTTTTGATGCTCTCCATCGTGCACTCGACAGCCTCCTGGGGAGTAGCAGGTGGGAGCGTGGGGGTTTTTGATTGACCGCAGGCGCACAGCAGCAGGGTGTTAATAGTGATGAATGTAATCATTCTGGTTTTTAAGGTTGTCATATTCTCATTCTCCTTTTACTGTTTTGTTGATAATGACAGTATAATTCTGTGGAGAACGCAAGGCAACTGCCTTGGCACGAATCGGCGCTCAGGCAGCAAAAAAAGACATTATTCCCAGAGTGGGTTGTACAGGAGTGCAGAGAATGAAAAACATCTGTTATCGCAGGATAGGACACTCGTCCCGTTGTATTTTTTAATAATGGCATCTACGTTTGACAAGCCGATGCCATGATGGATGGAATCCTTTTTGCTGGTGACAATCATATTATTTTTGATCGGTACAGGCGTGATTACAGGATTGCGCACGGACAGGATAAGCTGCCCTTCCTCCAAAACCATTTTAAACCGGATGTTTCTGCTAAGAGCTGTATTTTCAGGGTCCAGCTTTTCACAGGCTTCAATCGCATTGTCAAGCAGATTTGCCAGAAGTGTGACCAGATCTTCTTCAGGCATAACGAGCTTTGACAGATCGTTTATGGCAAAAGTCATCGTGACAGCCTTCTCACAAGCTGTCTGGTACTTTTGGTTCAGCAGGATATTCACAATTGTGTGATTCGTGTTAATATCGCCAAATTGTTCCCGCAGTGTCCCCGTGATGCGGGTAATATAGTCAGACGCTTCTGATATTCTGCCGCAGTTGAGAAGTCCCTGGATGCAGTTTAGTTGGTTTTTATAATCGTGAACGAAACTGCGCTGCTGTTCATAATGCTTTTGCATCGTCTGATACACTGCCATTTGCTTTTGTGTATGTTCTGTTCTAAGACGCAGTTTTTGGAGTGTCTCCTCCTTTTCCAGAATACGCATTGTAAAATAAAAAAGCAGAATGCTCAAAACGGCAAAACCAGATACAACAGTGAGTCTGGCATAGCTGTCTGTAACAGTTGGATTTGCGGTCATCATGCTAAGTGCAATCATGGTAATCAAATACAAAAACGGGATAATTAATGTTATTTTATGATGAATCTCCAAAAGTCTGTGAAACCGGCTTTTACAGCGGGAGTGAAATGCCATAATCAGACCCAGGAGAATCACTTCTGTCAGGTTTTCGAGAAAATGGCGGGAGGCTTCCATCGTAAAATCCATATACAGTGAGAGCACAGACCAGACAGCAGTCGAGATACTCCAGTAAATACCGCAAAAAGTCACAGATAAAATCAGGTTTTTGACAATATTCATCTGAAAATAGATCTGTGCAATAAGCGCTGTCATAAGGATGATACGCACGGGGCGGAGGATAAAGGGAGGAATCCATGTGACGCTGATCAGCAAAAAAACTGCCGTGAAAGCCGGAAGTATCGTGTGCTCAGCCCATTGCCGCGACCATTGCCTGCGAGGAACAATCGTCTCATAAAATAACTGGCAGCTAACGCTGGTGATGAAAGACAACACCAGACATCTCAATAAATATACCATGAAAACCTCCTTAAAAGCTTCCTTTGTAGGTGATAAACTGCTCCTTGACAGTCTGGAATCTCAGCCGTGGTATGGGGAGCTCTTCGCCCGTATCAAGTATTGCAGAATAGCTGCAAATCTTACGAATATGTTTCATATTGACAAGATAGCTCTTGTGGATTCTTAAAAATCCATGTTCAGAAAGCAGTTTTTCGATATTATCCAGTTTTTCGTAAAGCTGAAAGGTTTCGATACCAGCCTGCATATAATGGAAAAAGGCTTTATGCCTCTGGCTTTCAATGTATAGAATATTGTCTGTATACAATGTCCGTTCCCCATCCATAAAAGAAAATATGACCTTTGCCAGTTTCATTTTTTGTAAGATTGCATCCAGACACTCTGGGATCGCAGTATTCAGCGTATCCTTCATGATATAACGCACAGCATTCACTTTGTATCCCTCTAACGCATAGTCGATAAAGGCTGTCACAAATACAAGATAGGTGGTATTGTGAAAGGAACACATCTGCGAGGCAGTCTGAATACCGTTAAGCCCATTCATGCTGATATCCATAAAAACAATGTCATATTTGACGTTGTTCTCATACTGGGCTAAGAACTGTTCTCCAGACCCATAGAGCTGGAATGTGTATTCTATGTTTTGATGATCCAAGTATTGTCTTACGAGAGAGAGGATCTTTTCCCTGTAAAATTGTTCATCATCGCAGACCGCAATCTGAAGCATCGCTGGTTCCTCCTTGCTGCTTTTTTCATACGATAAATTATACCATGACATTTAGAAATACTGCAATCAGAGATTTAGATACGATTTCAGATACTATTTAAGAAAGTTTTAAGTATTTTTTGAAGGACAAGCGAATAGACTAATAAAAGGTAAAATTGGAAATAAGAATCGAAGAAAGGAACGAATAACAGCGTATGTATTCAAAGAGCAACATCCTTTTATTCATCGCATACACAATATTTACAGGC
>CAMWJQ010000434.1 GCA_947174615.1 uncultured Lachnospiraceae bacterium | reverse complement strand
CGGGGTTTGCCCCGCTGGGTTTCGGGGATTGGAGAATCTCCACGGCAGTGATGACAGGATTTATGGCAAAGGAGAGCTTTGTGTCAACGCTGTCTGTTTTGTTTGGCAGTACAGCGAACCTTTTGGATGCAGTCACGCCGCTGACTGCGGCAAGTATTCTGGTGTTTAGTCTGCTCTATACACCCTGCGTAGCAGCCATTGCCTCTGTAAAACGAGAACTGGGCGGAAAATCTGCCATGATCATGGTATTAGGACAGTGCGCGATCGCATGGGTTTGTGCATATGTAGTCAGAATGGCTGGAATGTTGTTTGGTTTATGAATGCTGCTTGGCTGATAAAAGAAAGGGGGAGTGTGATGGATGCGAATGAGCATATGATTGATGAGATCTTAAAACATCTTGACAGTGAGCTGGAACATGGGGCAGCCCGCATGAGTGTTATTTTCGATGACAATGCAAAGGAAGAAAAGTCCGTGTCCCACAAGTGCTGTCACAGCTATGGCAGACCTGCCACAGAGACGGTGGGACTGCTTGACATGTACACGGATCTCAGTGCGGGAAAGGCGGACAGGGATACTTAGTAAAAAGGATATTGCATTCGCAATATCCTTTTTACTGTTATATTATCCCATCACGATCTCGACTGTTACATCTGACTTACCAGCTTCGAACGGAATGACACAGCCGTCAGTTTTTATGCCGTCCACGGTCATAGAGGCAACGCCCTTCTGAACATGGTCTGGATTTTTGACCACAATGTGATAGACCACATCACGAAAGCGTCTTGTCAGCTTGAAATCACCGAATCCCGCAGGCACACAGGGATCTACGCGGAGTCCCTTGTGTGTTGGATACACACCGAGGATGTACTGTGAGATATTGACGAATGTCCATGCAGCAGTTCCGGTGAGCCAGCTGTTTTTTGCTTCGCCATGATATATTGCATCACGCCCTGCGACCATCTGTGAGTATACATAGGGTTCTGTCCTGTGGATTTCGCTGATCTCTTCCACATAAGCCGGACATGTCTTCTGGTAAATTTCAAAGGCTCTGTCGCCGTGTCCAAGCGCTGTCTCTGCGATGGAAACCCACGGATTATTATGGCAGAAGATACCGGCATTCTCTTTATATCCGGGCGGATAGGAGGAGATTTCACCCAGCTCGACATGATATCTTGTATAGGCAGGCTGTAAGATCATAATGCCGTATTCCGTGTCAAGCCGTTCTTTTACGGAGTTTAGCGCTTTTTGCGCAAGCCCCTCTTTGACACCGATGCCCGCAAGCACACAGAAACCTTGCGGTTCAATGTAAATCTGTCCTTCCTCGCACTCCTTAGAGCCAACCTTGTTGCTGCGTGCATCGTATGCCCGCACAAACCAGTCGCCGTCCCAGCCGTCTTTGAGTACTGCGTCATACATGACAGCTACCTCGTCCCTTGCGCGTTTCGCCTCCGCCTCATCGCCCAACAGTTCTGCAAGCTGTGCATATTCTTCTCCATATTTGACAAACATACCAGCGATAAACACGGACTCCGCGACAGGACCCTCACTTGGACCGAACGTTTGGAAGGATTCGCCCGGATGCTCAGAAAAGCAGTTGAGATTCAGACAGTCATTCCAGTCTGCGCGTCCGATGAGCGGCAGGTTGTGCGGACCTTTGTGCGTTACAATGTAGTCAAAAGAGCGTTTTAAGTGCTCCATCAATGATGTGGCAACGGTCATGTCATTGTCATAGGGCACTGTTTCCTTTAAGATAGATAGATCTCCGGTCTCGCGGATATAGGCGCTTGTCCCGGCAATCAGCCAGAGTGGATCATCATTAAAGCCGCTTCCGATATCAGCGTTGCCCTTTTTGGTGAGAGGTTGATACTGGTGATAGGCGCTGCCGTCCTGAAACTGTGTGGAGGCGATATCAATGATGCGCTCCCTTGCACGGTCGGGAATCAGATGCACGAATCCAAGCAGATCTTGACAGGAATCACGGAATCCCATTCCGCGTCCTATGCCGGATTCGTAGTAGGAGGCAGAGCGGCTCATGTTAAATGTTACCATACACTGATACTGGTTCCAGATATTGACCATACGGTTTACTTTGTCATTGGCGGACTCCACAACATAGCGACTGAGCAGATCTTCCCAGTAGGCATTTAATGCTGCAAATGCTTTGTCTACAGCGTCATCTGTGCTGTATTTTGCAATCATTTCATTGGCAGGTTTTTTGTTCACGATATTTGGCGCCTCAAACTTCTCATTAACAGGATTTTCCAGATACCCCAGAAGGAACACATAGGATTTTTCCTCACCCGGCGCAAGTGTGATATCAATCTGGTGCGCGGCGATTGGAGACCAGCCGCTTGCGGCAGAGTTTGTGCACCTGCCAGCCATCACAGCCTCTGGTTTGTCCGCGCCGTTGTAGGTGCCGATAAAACGTTCGCGTATGGTATCGAAGCCGTCCACGTCCGTGTTGACAGTATAGATGGCATAATGATTGCGGCGCTCGCGGTACTCTGTCTTGTGATAGATTGTCGATCCGATGATCTCCACCTCGCCTGTGCTCAGATTCCGCTGAAAATTTCTGGAATCATCATCGGCATTCCACAGACACCACTCCACATAAGAAAACAGAGAAAATTTTTTCTCAACGGTGCCGATGTTTTTTAGTTTGATCTGGGAGAGCTCGCAGTTGTCATCCATTGGAACAAACGTGAGGACAGATGCCTGCACATTATTTTTGGAAGCAGTAAAGCGGCTGTAGCCGATGCCGTGACGGCACTCATAACTGTCAAGCGCTGTCTTGGATGGCTGCCATCCCGGATTCCAGACAGTGTCGCCGTCTTTTATATAGAAATATTTTCCGTTGGTATCATAGGGTACATCATTGTAGCGATAGCGGGTCAGACGCAGCAGTTTTGCATCTTTGTAAAAAGTATAGCCGCCGCAGGTATTAGAGATTAGGGAGAAAAAATCCCTGCATCCCAGATAGTTAATCCATGGCAGCGGTGTTTTGGGGGTTGTAATAACATATTCACGATGCGCGTCATCAAAGTATCCGAATTTCATAGCTTGCTTCTCCTTTACAGCATAATTAAAAAACAACGAAAACGTTTAAGTAATTCTGACAAATTTAATTTATCACAATATATAGGAGAAATCAAGAAAAATTTTAGAGAAAATTATAGTTCATATTACGTTACTTTTCACACCCACGCCAAAGTAGTGGGAATCATGCGCCAAATTGATGCACTTTATCAATTTGTGTGCAAAATCTGTTATCATTCACACCTCAATAACTCATACGCTGAT
>CAMWJQ010000433.1 GCA_947174615.1 uncultured Lachnospiraceae bacterium | reverse complement strand
TCATAATAATTTTGCAAATGCATTGATTGAAGTTCCTTCAACATATCGTAAAAATAATTATATGTTGCAATTAATATAATATCTTCTCTAAACTTTATCAATTCACTGGGATGAATAACCTTTATACCCATATATTCTGTTCCTGCCAACTTTCTGTCTGCAAAATATAATGGCTGTATATTCCAATATTGTAACCCTCTATATGCAAGCTCTCCATATCTTCCTGCTCCATAAATGATGATTTTCTTCCCCTCTTGCATGTATTTTCTTTCGAAGCTTTTCATGAATATCGTATCCCCTCCTGCCAAGTAAGTAATGGCTTCTAAAATATTCCACTCACGATTTACGAAACCTTATAATTTTCTGCAAACATAAGCTTTGTATTTCTCTAAATTAAAATAATATATTGTGCCATCTGTATCGATCTTCAGCATATTACTTGCCTTCAGTATTCTATGTTGTTCTAAAATATCTAATAATTGTTTTTCAATTTCTAAAGAAAAATATTTACTAGCAATGATAACCTGCGTATTTTTATCTTTTTCTAACACCCTTATAGAATATATTTGTTTACCCATTATCTCATTTCCACTTTTTTGAATATTATTATCAATATATCCAACAATCTCTATATTAAGATTATTCATATAAACCCATTCGCCTGCCCGCACTCCCGCTGGAATGACATATGCCCTTGCTGGCAGCTTAATCAAATCTATGATCCTGGAGTCATTTAGGTCTATTCTTTCATAAGATATGGGAAAATATGCTATTTTACAATTCTGCGTGCTGTTATTTTTTGTTGCTAATGTATGTAAATTACACTCTACATTGATCTTTTCAATCAGACCTATATTCCTATTTAATTCGTTATAATATTTTTTTCCCTTATCTTCAGATACAAAAAATCTTCCAAGTTGAATTGAATCCACATGAAACGTTTCCATGATATAAATAATCATTTTGCAAAACATATTCGTAATAACCAATCGTTCTTTCATATAAAAAACAATATCTAATTGATCATGATCCGTGTCATGATCCGTGAAGCGAATGTCCTTGTTGCAATAATCCTGCTGCCTTATACTTTCTATCACTTCATTCTCATTATTTTCTAATATAAATAGACATCTATATTTTTGTGTCGCACAAAAGCATATTTGCTCACAGTCTTCATATAAAATATTGTAGTATAATTCTATTGCATGTTTATATGTTGGTCTGTTGTGTTCATAATATTTTGCCATAAATTTTTCTACTAATAAATTTGACGTATCGAAATTCCATTTCACCGGATGTCTTACATGAAATGCAATTGGGTTCAATAGCTCCTTAATTTTTATTCCTAATATTTTACACTTAATTAAAATACATAAATCCCAAAGTGACTGGGCAAAAAAACCATCATTATAGAAATCTGGAATCAGATACTTGTCCATAAAAAACATATCAATACCATCAAAATGAAGCCGCCAATTTAAATTCGAAATATCACTGTACTGTCCGATCTCATTTCTCCGCACAAATACCATACTGTTCTTTACTTCAGTGGCAATAAAATCCAACATTTCTTTAGACATATCAGAAAGAATAATATCAGAATTTATATATCCACATACTCTTTCTGCTCTACAGCTCACTATTTCTAATATATCTTGTATATATGGCAGTTTTTTTCCATCTTTTTGTTCTGCCATTCGCTCTATTTCTACAAATTCGATAGGAAGTGCGATAAAGAATGTTTTTAGCTTTTCAATTTCTTCCCTAGTATTACATGCAACGACACGAAATCCATTTTTTATCCATGAATTAACAGCTATTTTCTGTTTCCCAATATTAGATAAAGCCAACGTTGTTCCTAATATAATTGAATCATCTTTATAATGTTTTGCCATTTGCATGCCCTTCTTACAATTTTCATCTCTTGGGAACTGTTCAAGATTTTTTGATGCCTCAGATAGACATTTAGACAAGTCAATCTCATGAGTAAATTATGAACAGTTCCTTACTGATTAACTTTTACATTTACTTCTTATCATTTGAACAACCCGTTTGCTTGCCTTCCCATCCTCAAAAATCCCCACTTTTTTCTGAAATGCTTCTGTTCTTTCTGCATACGCGTCCGCGTCATATTGTTCAATATTCTTCATCAATTCGCCATTATTGCGCGCTACCGGAAATGGTAGCTTATACATGTCAAAGAACAAATCTCCCCTGTCAGCAATATATTCTTCCAAATCATCTGCGTAGATGAATCCAGGAATACCAATCAAATTTGCCTCAAATATGGCACTTGAATAATCTGTGAGAAATGCATCCGATGCGGCGATGATCTCATTCATATCAGACCGCTGACTGACATCAATCAATCTTGTTGAGACCTGATGTGTATGTAGTTTTTGCATCTTCGCTGCAAGCTGCGGATGCAGACGCAGAACGATGTACCACTCACCGTCAAATCTCTTCTCAAGTGAATCAATTAAACATCTGAAATCTATCGTTGTCTCATCCGTATTGACTGTACGCACAGTGTTCTGACTGCCTCCCCTAAATGTAGGGGCATATAACATAATTTTTGCAGCTATGGGAAGATTGTACGCTTCTCTCAGCTTCTTATATTTCTGCGCCCGCTGGTTCAGCAATACATCACATCTCGGTGTACCTGTCTCAAGAATCTTCCCTTTATATAACAACCCTTTTCGATACATATGATTACACCATTTAGAGCCTGACAGTACATAATCAATCATTTTAGAATCAGCCCTGCTGACCAGAGCCGCAATTCGGGGGAATAAAGCTCCTCGATACAATCCTATAGGTTTTATGCAGATCGTCGCGTGCCATGTCTGAATATAACACTGTCCTTTTCTCTTTTTCGTACCATAAAATGTTCTGGTATTACTCACCCATGTACGAGCTGTAGATAATTGATATGCTCTGTTCCACAATGTATTTTTTACCTTGGTAATCCCATTGGGAAATTCCTTTTCATTGTCATTGACCAGCCATACGATCTTATAATCTGTTCCGATTTCTCTGTTCTGTTTTAACAGCGCTTCTGCTATATATTTGGGACTGCATCCATATCCGCCATTCCCCTCAAAGGTCCACATGACAATCTTCTTGTTGTCTATTGGAAAAACACGGCAGGCATAGTAAGCTATGCTGTGCACAAATGCTTTTGCTTGTCTTATGAAAATATATATATGTTCTGATAGATCGTGTTTTTGATTATTTCCCATTTGAACTACTTTCCTTATGCAAAAATTTCAGTAAGGCTATTCGGTATTCCTGCCACTGCACGCTCATAATCTTCCATGTCTCTTAAAAACATCTCCGAGCCCACGAGA
>CAMWJQ010000432.1 GCA_947174615.1 uncultured Lachnospiraceae bacterium | reverse complement strand
ATATCAGTGGGGACTGGCGGAATCGGCGCGTTGGTATTTTCCCGCTGATTCCATGCAAAAAATGTACGGCATGTCAGCGTCAGCACTATGAGCTGTGCCGCAGTTACAGTTATCTCGGATCGCGCAGAGACGGAGGATTTGCAGAGTATGTGGCAGTGCCTGCGTGGAATCTGATCGCGATTCCCGACGAGGTCTCTTATGCGCAGGCGGCGATGATGGAGCCTATGGCGGTGGCAGTTCATGCGATGCGAAGCGCACTTGCTGGCGGTGCGGACAGGTCTAAGTCCATTGCGGTCTGTGGTCTTGGCACCATCGGTATGCTGCTGGTCCTGTTTTTGATAGAGGCAGGCTATACAGAGATTTATGTGATGGGCAACAAGGCATTTCAGCGCAGCATGGCGGCGGCAGCCGGCGTGCCGCAGGATCATATTTATCAGGACAACAGCATTCATGCAAGGGACTGGCTGATGGCGCAGACAAAAGGCGCCGGCGCCGATGTGTTCTTTGAGTGTGTCGGCAGAACAGAGACGATTTCCGACGCGCTTATGTGTACGGCGCCAAACGGTGTTGTACAGCTTGTGGGCAACCCGGCGTCGGATATTAGACTTGACCAGAATACATACTGGAAAATCCTCCGCAGCCAGTTGACCGTGAAGGGGAGCTGGAACTCTTCGTTTACGCACCATGCGGAGGATGACTGGCAGTACGTGCTGGACAGACTTCAGCGCGGACGCGTTCAGCCGCAGCAGTGCATCACACACCAGTTTGCACTGGACGCGCTGGAACAGGGACTGCTGCTTATGCGGGATAAGACGGAAGCGTATATGAAAGTGATGCAGACGGGTGATTGGGACAAATGATCTTAAAGAAGACAATACCAAAAGATTTTTATAAATTATTCCGCACGCGGAATATGGATGCCTATATGACGTTTTTAATCTCTATCTATGATGAAAACAATGAGGTCTATACGGCGCTTGGACTCACGATAGAAGATGGGCAGGCAATTATCGGAGAAGTGTGCAGCAAGATGCAGATTGAGTGGATGGAGGACAGCGAGGAAATGCCGGACTCGGCGCCGGGCACGCCTTCTGCGATCTTGAATACCCTGATTCGCTGGGGGTGGATGAAGAGCGATTACGATGAACAGTTCAATACGTATATTTTATCCTTTCCGGAATACAGCCAGCTCTATGTGGAGCTGTTTAAGAAGCTGCAAAGCGAGGACGACAGCAGGGAGCGGGAGAGTATTCTTTCTATTTATAGTGCGCTGTTTACCTATCAGGCGGAGCAGGAAAAAAACAATGGTATTTTAAGAAGTGCGCTGGCGACGTCGAAAAATCTTGAGATGCTGCTTGCTAATATGCAAAATGGGATGCGCACGTATTTTGATGTGCTCTCAACGAGCAGGAATTTCATAGAAATCCAGCAGGTGCTGGTGGAGGAGATTAACAACAGCGACAGCCAGAAATATGCGATTCTCACGACAACGGACAGCTTTTATCGTTATAAGGAGTCTGTGAAAGAGCTGATCAGCCAGATTTTGAGTCAGCAGGATCTTATGAAGACAGCGCTTATGCGGACATTGCGCCAATGTGCAGCCAATACACCGGAATACATCCGAGCCGAGACTGCGCTGCGGTACAGTGACGAGGCGGTCGGGCTGGTTTATCAGATTGAGCGGCAGTTTGATCTGATTGAACGCAAGTATAACAAGCTTGTCGAGCAGAAGGCAGTTTTTGCCAAGCGTGCCCTTGCAAGAATCCATTATATTTTTCAGGAGGGGGCAGCAGAGGAGGACAGCGTGATCCGTCTGTTGCATTTGATAGAAAAGAGTCTCAAGCCAGAGAAGATACTGGAGACGCTGGGCAGAAAGATTTGCCTGACAGCGCCGTTTAAACGATTTGATGACAACAGTATCTACAAACGGCATGACAGCAGTGAGACACGGTTTCAGCCCTTGGCAGTGGAGCGTATACAGGTGGATGCGGCACAGATCACGGACTTTGTGCCCAAGCCGCGGTACACGAGAAAGGAGCTGCGGGCGTTTTGCGACCGGAATATCAAGGACGGCGTGTTTCGGGCAACAGCGGAGACGGTCCAATCGGTAGAGGATTTGGAAAAGCTGCTGTTCTTGTGGCAGGAGATCACAGGAAAGCAGCCAGAGCAGGACCTCATACAGCTTGGAGGTGAAATCCAGAGCAAGGAGGGATTTACCTTTTCGGCGCTATGCATGACGATGGAGGAGGAGATCGGCGATGAAGTACATGGAGGAGCTGTCGCAGAGTGAGGCGGCAGGAATCAAGAAGACGATACAGGATTTGTTTCGCCAGACCTGCATTCTACAGGTAAAGTGTGACCCTGTGACGCTGGTACAGCGGGATAATCCCAGATACCGCATCTGTGCAAATCACAGGGAATTTATCTCAGATTATCTGTCGGTGCTGGACTGTGAGCTGGTGCATGACCCGCAGGAGCATATTTTTCGCATTAAGGGAGAGAGCATGCCGGTTGACAGGCTGACACTCACTGGGACACGTATTCTGCTGATTCTGAAAGTGATCTACAGGGACAGGATTATGGGCGAGGGACTGAATGCGACGGTGACATGTCTCAGAGAAATCAGGGAGATCGGGAGCAGTACAAACCTGCTGACGCGCAGGCTGACTGCGCAGGAATGGCAGGATGCGCTGTCCATGCTCAAGGTGCACCAGATCATAGAGCTTCCCGGAGCAATTGGAAATCTTGAGGATGACACACCGATTTACATCTACAGCACCATCAATATTTTCTGTTCGTCGGCAGAGATCAATGAGCTGATAAAAATGTATGAGGAGTCTACAGGTGAAGAACGCGAAGAAGATATTTAAGAGAATGTGCCTCAATAACTGGGGTGGAATTACGCACCAGCTTCTTGAGTTTCACGAGTATGTGAATCTGTTCAGCGGCATGAGCGGCTCGGGCAAATCGACAGTGATGGATGCGATACAGGTCATACTGTACGGCAGTGTTTCATCGAGCTTTCTCAACAAGGCAGCAGATGATGCGAGAAATAAGCGAAGTGTGCTAAGTTATCTGAGGGGGGAGCAGAAGGATGGAACGGCGAACCGCGCAGGCAGTGACTTTTGTTCCAATATTGTGCTGGAGATTGAGGATACGGGAAGCCACACTTCGAACTGTGTAGGGCTGGCGTTTGAAGTTCGAAAGAACGACACAGAGATACGGAAGATGATCTATTTTAGCCATTCTGGCAGGATGCCCGCTCAGGGGTATCTTACAAATGCAGGTTATCCTTATACAAATCAGGAGATCCGCAGGCTGGTGGAGGAGCGCGCTGCCAGCGGTACATACAAGGAACGC
>CAMWJQ010000431.1 GCA_947174615.1 uncultured Lachnospiraceae bacterium | reverse complement strand
GGTGGTTCCTCTGCGTTTACACCGGAAATCTCCGATAGAATTTCCGCGATTCTCTGCTGTCTGTCCTCGTCCAGTTTCACATATTTAATCAATCCAATCGGATAGGTCTGATACCTGTTTGCCTGAAATTCCGCGTAGAGCGAAGCCAGCGCGGCAGGCATGATCCGTTCCGGTATTTCCTCGTTTTTCGTCCCGTAGTTTTGGCTGCCGGATGGAGTTGGCTCAGCGACAAGTTCGCTGCGAAAGTCCAGCACCCCTTGAGAATTAAGCGCTATGACGATGACGGCGACAAAGAGAATATACGGAATCCCGACGATCGTTTTTTGGAACTCACGCCAAAACAGCATGTTCGTTCACCTCCTGTTCCACACCATTTTTCTTTAAGTAATACATATAGGCATCCTCGATATTTGGCGCACAGGCATGGGCGTCGGGCACTTTGTGATCTGCTAAAAACCGTACCGATACATCGCTGCCCTGCATGTGCATACTCGTAATAAATAACTCTTTTTTCAGCGACGGCAGCGCTGCCCTGTCTGCAGTTTTGGTGAACACGCTGCCGTCAGCTTCTGCCAGCAGACGGTTGACAGTGCCTTGGTATAAAACCTTTCCGCTGTCCAAAATCGCGATATTCTCACAGGTAGCTTCGATATCGCCGACAATGTGTGTCGATAGAATGACAATGCGCTCCTCGGCAACTTCCGACAATAGATTGCGGAAACGGATGCGCTCCTCCGGGTCAAGTCCTGCGGTCGGCTCGTCAACAATCAGTACTTTGGGATTGTTTAGGAGTGCCTGCGCAATGCCAAGCCTGCGTTTCATGCCGCCTGAAAGCGCCTTGACTTTTTTCTTTCGATGCTCGGTCAGGTTGACTTTTTGCAAAAGCAGTTCTGTGCGTTCCCTCCGTTCTGGTTTCTTTAAGCCGGACAAAAGCGCGAGGTAATCCATCACCTCCATAACGTTCATGGACGGGTACATGGAAAACTCCTGCGGCAGATATCCGATGATTTTGCGGATTTCCTGATCCTGTTCGATGGGAATGCCGCAGACGGACACAGTGCCGCTGCGCTTTGGCAGGAGTGTGGCAAGCGTCCGCATCAGCGTTGTTTTTCCTGCGCCGTTTCTGCCTAACAGACCAAACATTCCCTGTCCGATGGTCAGATTTACGTCGCACAAAGCCTGTTTTTTGCCATAGCATTTATTTAGATTTTTGATTTCGATGGTGTTGTTCATCTGATATGCTCCTTTCATATTTCTGGTTGATAGCGTTAGGATAATGGGAGAATTTCAATTTTTTATCAAGTTCTTATGTTTTTTGCGAAATTTTAAAATAAATCTTTCCTATATCTGATGTATATGCTATAATAATAAAGTACTTTATATATAGAGTATTATATATACATGGGGAGGACAAGAAATGTTATCAAAACCAGCTGCTTTACTAATGGGGATTATTTATCAAAAACCACTGAACGCATATGAAATGACGAAATTGTTAGCTTACATGAATATTAAATGGTGGTTCAACATTGCAGACTCCACGGTATACACAACATTGAAAAATTTAGAAAAAAGAGGTTTAATTGAAGGAACAATAGAACGAATAGGCAATATGCCGGATAGAACTATATATTCTTTAACTGAGAAAGGAAGAGACGAACTAAAAGAAACCATCAAAGAATCTATCCTGCAATTTAATTACGATACCAATATTTTTACAATAGCAGCTTTTGTCATGGATATTTTAGATACAGAAGAAAAGAAAGAATTATTAGAAAAAAGACTCGGCATCCTGCAGTCTTATCTCGCAGGAATCAGGGAACAGGGCAATGAAACATGGAAACAAGAAGTACCTGATTTTCATGCAGCGAACTTAGAGCGAATGATTGATATAGTTTATGCGGAACTGTCCGGAACAAAAAGGTTATTATCAGTGATTGGGGAGGAGAGAGCAAATGAATAATAAATGGTTTCATTTTGAGATGGACAAAGAAACGATATTCGGATTCATTTGCGGAGTAATAATGGTTTCGTTGAGTGTAGCTATGGCAGTATGGAATAGCGAATTCAGCAATATTGTGCTGAGGGATATACTCATGATCTTGCTGTTAGGATTTCTTACGCCGCTCTATTATATTTTAATCGTAAAAAAGAAAAGTTTGTCTGTTTTGGGAATACATAAAAATAAGCTGGCAGTCAGTTTGGCAGTGAATGTGGCTGCTGGTATTTCTTTATTGGTTATGTTTCTTAGCCAAAATACGCAGGATATTGTTTTTACGATGAATTCATTTTATGCTGTCACATATATTTTAGCGGCAGGAATATTTGAGATGGTTTTCATATATGGATTCCTGCGTTACGAGTTTGAACGGGCGTTTGGAATACTCCCTGCCGCTTTTCTTACTGCCGTTTTTTACAGCTTACATCATGCAGGTTTTCAACCGGAATTTACAAAGTTATTTTTTGTTGGCGTGATGTATGTCTCGATATTCTATCTTACGCATAATATATTCTCCATATTTCCGTTTTTTTGGTGTGTTGGCGCCTTTTGGGACGTTTTAGTTAATTCAGAAGCAGGCAGTCAGATTAAAAATCAAACATCCTTTATTATTGCAATATTGATATTTACTGCCATGATCGGTATTAGTATTATTATACACAGTACAAAGGACGCCCGCTAAGAAAAAATAATTGATACTGAAGTTTCCCCTGTGTATGAAGATTACAGGAATGAGGGCTGCTGTTACCGCCTAAAATCTTATATGGATATCCATACAAGGAAAGAATACCCAAAAGAACTGATACAGCCGGAAATCAAGCCGGAAAACCGCACAGACACAATAGAGCAGTTGGCGCAGAATGCGGAGGTTGTCGAAAAGCAGGTACAGTTTATGGGTGTAGAGATGAGTCAGAGAGCGTTTATGCGAGGGCGCAGGTATACAGATACCTTTTAACACTGATGAAATCAACTTAATCTATCAGTTTGGGGAGCAGGGCAAAGCGGAAACGTGCGCCAGTCTGTCTGCTATTCTTCCGCAGATAAAAGACGATAACACAAAGCAGATATTAAGGACCACCTTAAAGAAATTAAATTTCCTGTCAGAAGAAACGTGTGCGGAACTGACCGCCACCACCAAAAGACGGAAACTTACCGAGCGTGACCATTCCATAAAGACAAGATTAGCCAAAGCAAGGGAACGGGCAAGGCAGATGATGATTGCAAATAACAAGGCAAAGGGAAATTAAAGAAAATTTAATGGAATTGTGTGTGTGGTTGTGGTAAAATATCAGCATTGAATAATTCAATCGGAATTTGTAAGTGAGGTGTGTTATGGCAAAATTACTTTGTATATGTGGAAAGAT
>CAMWJQ010000430.1 GCA_947174615.1 uncultured Lachnospiraceae bacterium | reverse complement strand
AATATATACAGCCGATGTCTCGAGGAGGGCTATGACTTGTTGAAGGAGCCTGTGCCGATTGTGCCGGCGCAGCACTATTTTATGGGAGGCGTGCATGTGGACCGTGATTCACAGACAACTATGGCGCATCTGTATGCGGTGGGGGAGACGAGCTGCAACGGTGTCCACGGTAAGAACCGTCTTGCCAGCAACAGCCTGTTAGAGAGTCTGGTCTTTGCAAAGCGCGCCGCCGACAATATTATGAAAGAGAGGACGAAGTATGAATCCAATTACAATGCAGCTTGTCGCTGACAAGTATATTAAAATGGCGTTGGAGGAGGACATCAACAGCGAGGATGTCTCCACGAACGCAGTTATGCCGGAATACAAAAAGGGTGAAGTGCAGCTAATCTGCAAGGAGGACGGCATCATCGCAGGGCTGATGGTGTTTGAGCGGGTATTTACGCTGTTAGACCCCCGGACGACAGTGACATATTATGTGAAGGACGGCGACGAGGTGAAGAAAGGCGAAGTCCTTGCGGTTGTCACAGGCGACATCCGCGTGCTGCTCTCCGGGGAGCGCACGGCGCTGAATTACCTGCAGCGGATGAGCGGCATAGCGACCTATACGCGCAGTGTGGTCAGACTTCTGGAGGGGACTGAGACGACGCTTCTGGACACCAGAAAGACAACGCCTGGTATGCGCGTCTTTGAGAAATATGCAGTGCGGGTCGGAGGCGGCGCCAACCATCGCTATAACCTTTCGGACGGCGTTTTATTAAAGGATAACCACATTGATGCGGCAGGCGGTGTGACGCAGGCTGTTCGGGCGGCAAGGGCATATGCGCCGTTTGTCAGAAAGGTTGAAGTGGAGACAGAAAACCTTGATATGGTGCGGGAGGCAGTCGAAGCTGGGGCGGATATTATCATGCTCGACAATATGACCCCCGATCAGATGGCAGAGGCAATCCATATCATCAATGGCAGGGCTGAGACGGAATGTTCAGGAAATGTGACCAAGGAAAATATTAACACAATCGCACACCTTGGCGTGGATTACATATCGAGCGGCGCACTGACACATTCCGCACCGATTCTCGATATCAGCCTGAAACACCTTAGGAACTGTTAAGAATTATACTGGCGGTCGAAAAGACTGACCGCTCAGTATAACGTTATGCACACAGCCGCATAAGGAAATATGCCGCTTCGCGGCTGCGGCTGGCGCAATACTCACGGCAGATTTCATCTGTCGTGAGCATAACTTTGCATATGACGCTGGATAAAGCTTTCTATGCAAGGCGGAAGAATGAGGTGTACTGGGGTACGCCGGGTGATGACAACGCAGCAGAGGAAGATTTAGACAAGTCTGATGTAAAGATTTATTCTTTATCGGTTCCTTAGAACCGTGTAGTGTGAATCAAAGCAGAGGGAGGAAGTATGGAGAAGGAATGGACCGGAACTGAGCGAAGAAAAATACTTTTGACAATGATGCAGCAGTCACAGACTCCAATCTCTGGCACGAATTTAGGAAAAAGCACAGGTGTGAGCCGGCAGGTCGTCGTGCAGGATATCGCGCTGCTTCGGACAGAAGGATATCCCATCCGCTCCACGCCAAAAGGGTATTATCTGGAGTGCGCGAACCAGAGCCAGCGGATGCGCACCTTTAAAGTATGTCATACCAACGAACAGGTTGAGGACGAGCTGAATGCGATTGTGGACCTCGGCGGCACGGTTCTGGACGTCATGGTAAACCATAGGGCATATGGCAAAATGACTGCGGCACTGAATATTAAATGCCGCAGAGACGTGCGTGTGTTTGTAGAGAACATTTGTTCTGGCAAATCGACGCCGCTTCTGAATGTGACATCGGGATATCACTTCCACACCGTCAGTGCAGACAGTGAGGCAATACTGGACGAAATCGAGCAGATGCTTTGCGAGAAAGGATATCTCGCAGAGCTTCTGCCTTATGAAAAAGAATGATAGCGTCTGTCAGGTGAGGTTTTTTGAATAAGAAGTCTCAGCCGCTCAATCTCCCGTTTCTGGCGGTTGATTCCTTCGCCGGAGAGTGTGTTGTGCTCCTCCTGCAGGCACTCTCAGAAAAATATTCTGCGCCAAACTATCCAAAACTTAATTTTCACTGTACTAGAGCGTGTGTACGATCATAGAATGCATATATTTATTACACAGGGCTGCGGGAAAATACGGATTCAGGCTGCAATTGCGGATGTGTCATAATGAGAACAATGTCATACATCGCAATGCAGGAACAGCCGCCGTACAGGCATTGCCATCAGCACAGCGATTAGAAACGAGAGTACATCTGAAACAGGCTGCGCATATAAAATTCCATGCAGTCCCCAGATGCGCGGAAGGAGCAGAATGACAGGGACAAAACAGATGCCCTGCCTGCATGCGCCGAGCAAAAATCCCTCTTTCGCCTTGCCAAGTGCGAGAAACAGCGACGAATATACCGTATAATAGCCAAAAAGCATCATCGTAATCCCGTTTGCCCGAAGGGATGCCGCGCCGATGCGGATCATTTCACCGTCATTTTGGGTAAACTGTGAAACGATCACAGACGGAAACAGTGCCAGAAGCAGACCATAAAGCACACAGAAAACCGTAGACCACACAATGGAAGTCCTGACCGCTTCCCGCAGGCGGTCATATTTTTTTGCCCCATAGCTGTACCCCGCAATCGGCTGAAATCCCTTGATAAATCCAAATACAGACAGACTTCCAATCGAAATCAGGCGGGTGACAAGCCCCATTCCGGCAATCGCCGAATCCCCATAATCTCCGGCGGCATGATTCATCAGCGAAATAGACAGACTTGTCAAAATCTGAAATACCATCGTAGGAACACCGATTTTAAAGATTTCTGAAAGCATCTCCCGCGAAAATACACAATCCTTTGGCTTGAAATGAAAAACACTTTTCCCCTGCATCATATATAAAAGGTAAATGCCCGTTGAAACCATCTGGGAAACTGCCGTCGCAGCAGCGGCGCCCGCGATCCCTAAGCGGAATATATAGATAAAAAGCGGGTCTAAAACAATGTTTAAAACCGCGCCGGTCAGCAGTGCGCACATCGTTGTTCTGGCTGCGCCCTCACTTGTCACGATATTGTTCATCGTGACATTGAACACATTAAAAATGCAGGATGCGATATAAATGCCGGCATAAGCCGCGGCATAGGGCAGTATGCCCTCCGTTGCGCCCAAAAGTCTGAGGACAGGATGGAGAAACAGCAGGCAAAAGGCAATCAGGACAGCTCCGACCGCAAGGCTGCTGTACAATGCCGTGCTTGCCGCATGGTCTGCCTGTTGCGTTTCGCCTTTGCCTAATAGTCTTGAAATACAGGAAGCCGCACCATTGCCAAA
>CAMWJQ010000429.1 GCA_947174615.1 uncultured Lachnospiraceae bacterium | reverse complement strand
CCCCAGTACTGCGCCGTACTTTTTTGCGATCGGAAATAAACTATCAATAGATTCATTTTTTCCATTTACAGAATTTAGAATTGGTTTTCCATTATAATACCTAAGCCCCCGTTCCATCGCCTCCGTGTCGGAAGTATCAATCTGTAAGGGCAGGTCAATGATTGCCTGTATCCCGGTGACAGCCTCCTCCATCAGCCGTGGCTCATCAATCTCAGGCAGTCCCACATTGACATCGAGAATCTGCGCACCCTTCTCCTCCTGTATAAGTCCTTCTTTGTAGATGTACTCCATATCGTGTTCACGCAGCGCCTGTTTGAACTTTGACTTACCTGTCGGATTGATTCTCTCTCCTATAATCAACGGTTTTCTGGTAAAATAAACTGCATGGTTATAAGATGACACAACTGTCAGTTTCTTATCTGTGACAGGTTTGATCTCCAAATTCTTGCAAAGCTCCACAACACGCCTGATATGCGCTGGTGTAGTTCCACAGCAGCCGCCGACAATGCCTGCTCCCATTTCCACCAGCGTCTTTACGCTCTGTGCAAACTCCTCCGGCGCCACATTAAATACTGTCTGCCCATTGACAACAACCGGCAGTCCGGCGTTTGCATTGATTACAATCGGCAGTGAACAACACGCTGTCAGCTGCGGCAGCAGGTTTTTCATCTGCTCAGGTCCGAGACCACAGTTGAAACCGATCGCATCAACCCCAAGCCCCTCCAGCATCGCCGTCACGCTTGCCACATCACCGCCGGTCAGCAGCTTGCCGCTCTCGTCAAATATCATCGTGACAACAACTGGCAGCGAACTATTTTCCTTCGCCGCAAGGACTGCTGCTTTGATCTCATACGAATCGCTCACTGTCTCGATCAGAATCAAGTCTGCGCCTGCCTTGTCTCCTGCTATAATGATTTCCTGAAA
The DNA here is from genome assembly GCA_947174615.1 of uncultured Lachnospiraceae bacterium. GTDB lineage: Bacteria > Bacillota > Clostridia > Lachnospirales > Lachnospiraceae > COE1. The sequence continues at coordinate 2,449 of CAMWJQ010000429.1, read as the reverse complement.
GGTTTTGTATGCCTCATCAAAAGAAATCTCGCCGAGCGGCTTTAGCAATTTTCCAATCGAACCGATATCAAGCGCAGTGTACATTGGTTGTTTTTCTTCACTGAATTGACCTGTGTCGTGTACCTCCTGTATCGCTTCTTTCACAAGCTGGATACCTGCAGTCACAAGCTCATCCACGGTATACGACAGATTTTTGCACTTGAACGCATTCACGCCAAAAGTATTGGCAGAAATAATATTGCTTCCCGCCAGCAGATACTCTTTATGAATCTGTCTGATGATCTCTGGATGCAGAAGATTCCATGTCTCAGGCACCTCACCAGCTTTCAGTCCGCGCTCCTGCAATAAGGTTCCCATTCCACCGTCAAAAAAAAGTATTTGTCGTCCTATCCCTTCTCTAAAGTTCATCCTAATCCTCCCCTGTGATACGTTTTTTATGATAATTCACGAAACTCGCATTCTGTATTGCCGCACTGCGCACATTTGCCAATATGACAGCTCTGCGGATTGGCGGTCAGCCCAATAAAAGCCGTCACGCTCTTTGTCGGATACATCAGCAGGCTGTCCGTGAGTGTAAGCCCTATGCGCTTGGCACACTCTAATGTCTGAAAGATTGTACACTGATATTGTAACGGCAAATCCCCATATCCAGGACTAAAACGCGGTCTTAGATACAATTTTCTGCCGTATTCTGACTGCGCTTCACAGATTTGTTCCTGCAGGATATTACAATATGCCTCAATGCACGCTGCACCGCATGCCTGCGCAATTGCCGCCTTTGTCATATTCAAGACTTCATATTTTTGCAGCAGCTTGTCCGCTTCCAGCCCCAGCGTAGCAGCCATCAAAACCACCTTTTCACACTGTGACAGGTTGTCTGCCAGATTCTGGCTCTCAAAAATAATCGTTTTATCTGATGATTCCAATATTACCTGATTTCCCACAACACGATTGTCATATAGTCGATATAAATTCCTAGGCTTTACCGCACACGTCAGTTCTTCGAGCACTTCCGTGATGATAACTCCGATACTGTCATCAGGCGTCTTTGCGCCGTATCCCAAATATCTGTTGATCTCCCTGATATTTACTCTGTTTCTGATGTCATTTTGAATGCGATCCATATGTTCATACTCCATACTTAATTATATGCTCCAAACACATCATGAAAGCGTGCAGCGCCACTGCACGCTTTCATGACGGTTTTAGTTTTCTTTCTCTTCACATCCGCAGGTATTGTTGTCTCCAAATCCAGCAAAACCGCGCGGCTGTATCATGTCATTGCCACAACCGCATCCGTTATTTGGAGGGCATGGGGGAACGACGGGTGTCGGCATTACGACAGGATTGCAGTCACAGTCGCAATCACAGTCACGGTTACGATCACATGTACAAATGCAATTGTTCTGGCAACCGCCTTTTCCGCAGAAACACCACAGTAAAATAATCCAAATCCAACAATTCATAAAAACAACTCCTCATGCATCAAGCGCTTTTTCTAATACTTAATATATGAGGAGCTTCCACATCGGTAACTTGTCTCTCTTATATTTTATTCTTTGAATTTTGTTTTCTGGCTCTGGGAAGAACCTTTCTGCGGATGTAGCGCATCGTGTATGCTTCTCCCCGTTCTGCCAACATATACAACAGCTTTTCAAGCTTCCTTTTTGTTTCCTTATGCATAAAATTGCCGGGATTTCCGCTCAGATAATACTTCAATGGCATATCATCTGTATAATTCTCTTTATTATAATTTTTTGAGGCGGCGATTCTGTCAATAAACATCTCCACAATATAATTGTCCGGCATCTTTGCCGGAATGATACCGTCTCCCGCATGAGCGCTGTAGTCCATCCAGTATTCATAATGATGCTTATTTCTCCCCTTGTGATGAAGCCATGCCGACGAATAGCCTTTCTCTTTCCGCTCTGCATTGTTCGGACTTTGTGTTCCCTGATAGTATCTGGCGCCTACAAGAAATTCACTCGGCATATATTTAGAAAGATCATGCAAAATTCCCTGTCTGTACAACCCGACAGAGAAACATCCTTTCATAACCATAAACTTGTGATGGGTGATTGTCTTAAAGTGTTGCCATATATACACTGCTCTTTACCTCTTCTGATTTTTTGACTTTTTCACTCTTTTTGATGGCGGGACCCCATCCTTTGTCTGCGTGGAAGTCTTTTGTTTCTGCATTCTTTCTTCCTCAGTGAGCGTTCTTCCTACCAAAATAGAAATACTTCTCGGTGCAATATCAATATACTGCATATTCTTCTCTTCATTGTAGACCACCACATTCTGTTCCGTACTGATCTGGCACCCCCACACATGGTTCGCAATCGAAGGTAGCGCAAAACGGTGAGAATTCCAATGCATATTATAAGCAATATAGATATAATCGCCCATTTCCCCGCTGGCACTCCTTCCACAATACATCATGCCAACA
>CAMWJQ010000428.1 GCA_947174615.1 uncultured Lachnospiraceae bacterium | reverse complement strand
GTGTACGCCCGTCAAGGAGTGTGCTGTCAGACACGGGATTGCGGTCTTGCAGCCCGTTAAGATCAAGACCCCGGAGGCAATTGAGGAATTAAAAAAATATGAGGCGGATGTTTATGTCGTGGCAGCGTTTGGTCAGATTTTGTCAAAGGAAATATTGGAGCTGCCGCGATTTGGCTGTGTCAATATCCATGCATCCCTGCTGCCCAAATACAGGGGGGCAGCGCCGATCAACCAGTGTATAATTGATGGGGAACGGGAGACGGGCGTCACGATCATGCAGATGGATGCTGGTATTGATACTGGAGACATACTTACGCAGAAAAAGGTTATCATAGAAGATAAGGAGACGGCAGAGACGCTTTTTGATAAGCTCTCACAGGCAGGCGCAGCGCTGATTGTGGAGACACTTCCTAAGATTGAGCGGGGGGAAGTGACGCCGGCAAAGCAGGATGAAAGCCTTGCAAGCTATGTCAAAATGATGGATAAAGCGCAGGGCAGGATAGACTGGACATGCGATGCGGTCTCTATAGAACGGCTGGTTCGCGGACTGAATCCATGGCCAAGCGCCTACACCTCCTTTCAGGGAAAAACCGTCAAAATCTGGCGCAGTGATGTGGTGGAGGCGACAGCGGAACGTACAGAGCAGCCAGGAACAATTGTTTTGGTGGAGAAGGACTTTTTTGATGTGGCTTGTGGAACAGGAAATCTGAGGATTTATGAGCTGCAGCTTGAAGGAAAAAAGCGCCTGGATACGAAGCGTTTTCTGCTCGGAAATCCGTGGAAGGCAGGAATGTTATTGGGAACCGTATAATATAGGTCATTTAAATATAGAAGGGAGAAGTTATGCCATTTGGTTTTGGATATTATTTTGATCCTACGTATATCTTAGTGCTGATTGGTGCAGTGCTCAGCATCATTGCTTCTGCGCGGGTTAACTCGACATTTAGCAAATATGCAAGGGTGCGGAGTATGTCAGGCATGACAGGCGCACAGACAGCAGAGGCGATTCTGCGCAGCAGGGGCATCCATGATGTGCGTGTGGAACATATCAGAGGAAATCTCACGGACCATTATGATCCGACAAAAAAGGTGGTGCGGCTGTCAGACAGTGTCTATGGTTCGACATCTGTCGCGGCGATTGGGGTGGCGGCACACGAGTGCGGGCATGTCATGCAGCATCATGAAGGGTATGCGCCGCTCAATTTTAGAACTGCTTTAGTGCCAGCGGCAAATATTGGGTCGAGACTCGGTATACCGATCATTCTCGTGGGGCTGATTTTGGGCGGTAATCCGATCTTGGTGAATATTGGAATCTGGGTATTTTCCCTTGCGGTTCTTTTTCAGGTAGTGACGCTTCCCGTGGAGTTTGATGCTTCAAGGCGGGCGCTTGCCTGCATCGAGCAGTATGGGATTGTGACAAGCGATGAGCGCAAAAAGAGCGCCAAGGTATTGAAGGCGGCAGCATATACGTATGTTGCGGCAGCGGCGGCTTCCATCTTACAGCTGCTGCGGCTCATGATGCTGTTTGGCAGGCGGGATGATTGAGATGATACAGGGACAAAATAAAACGCAGCGCACAAACCAGCGCATGATAGTGTTGGAAATGCTTTTGACAGAGCATGTATATTCCCATCTTCTTGTGCGGGATGTGCTTCATAAGTATAATTATCTGACCCAGCAGGAGAAAGCCTTCATCAAACGGCTCTATGAGGGAACGTTAGAGCGTCAGATTGAGCTGGATTATGTGATTGATCAGTATTCCAAGATAAAGACTGACAAGATGAAGAAAGTTATCCGTGTGATACTGCGTATGAGTGTGTATCAGATTTTGTACATGGATGGAGTGCCTGACGCGGCAGCCTGTAACGAGGCGGTAAAGCTTGCGCAGAAAAAAGGATTTGCCTCGCTGAAAGGGTTTGTGAATGGCGTTCTCAGAAACATTGCACGCAATAAGGGCAGTCTGACATACACAAGTCTCTCTGTAAAGTATTCTATGCCGGAGTGGATTGTCGATCTGTGGACAGAACAGCTTGGGGCGGAGAGGACGGAGACTGTGCTGGCAGGGCTTTTAAAGGAGCATCCAGTGACAATTCGTTTCCGTCCTGTACCTGATATTCCTCTGGAAGCGGCAGTACAGGCAGTGCAGCAGGCGCTTGCAGCACAGGGTGGTTCGATGGAACAGCATCCGTATCTGCCCTGTGCATACCGTGTATCAGGAACAGATGATATCTCAAGACTGCCTTATTATCACGAGGGCGCCTTCGTCGTGCAGGATGTCAGCTCTATACTTGCAGTCAAGGCAGTAGGCATTGAGCGCTATGTGAACCAGGGAGCAATGCAAACGAACCAAAAGACCGTGCGGGTGCTTGACGTGTGTGCGGCGCCGGGCGGAAAGTCCATGCTTGCGGCGGATATCCTAGAACAGTGTTCTGTTCAATATTCGATTGTATCAAGAGATCTCTCCACAGACAAAGTCGAGCGAATGCTTGAGAATTTTGAGCGGTGTGGTTTGAGGCACATGACGGCAGAATCGGCGGATGCCACAGTGGAGGAGGAATCGCTTGTGGGAACAGCAGATATCGTGATTGCCGATGTCCCCTGCTCAGGTCTTGGCGTCATTGGAAAGAAGCGTGATATCAAATACAACATTACGCAAAATGCAATCGAGGATATTGCCGCGCTCCAAAAGCGGATTCTTGCAGTGGCAGTGCGGTATCTTAAACCGGGCGGGCGGCTGCTGTTCAGTACCTGCACGATCAGCCAGAAGGAGAATGAACAGCAGTTTGCATGGCTGCGGGATAAATTCAACTTGACGCCGTTGTCTCTTGACGACACACTGCCTGCCTGCTTACATACAGAGACAACCAGGAGCGGCTATCTGCAATTATTGCCGGGCGTACATGATACCGACGGATTTTTTATGGGTGTGTTGTGTAAGCATGAAACTAGCAATGGAGAACAAAACGATGGAGAACGAGGCATTTGATATCAAATCAATGACACTGACAGAAGTAAAACAGGCTGTCGAGGCGATGGGCGAAAAGCCGTTTCGCGCAAAACAGCTCTATGAGTGGATGCATGTGAGGCTCGCAAGAAGTTATGATGAGATGACCAATCTGCCCAAGAACCTGCGGGAGCGGCTCGAAAAGCAGTATCCATACGTTGCGCTGAGGGAAGAGACCGTACAGACTTCCAAGCTTGATGGCACGAAAAAATATCTTTTTGCGCTGGCGGATGGGAATTATGTTGAGAGTGTCTGGATGCAGTATCATCATGGAAATTCTGTGTGTATCTCCTCTCAGGTGGGATGTCGGATGGGGTGTCGGTTCTGTGCCTCGACACTCGACGGATTGGAGAGAAATCTGACCCCCTCAGAGA
>CAMWJQ010000427.1 GCA_947174615.1 uncultured Lachnospiraceae bacterium | reverse complement strand
AATTTGCTCATTTATAGATATCTGAATAATTTGGAGGAATAAAGTATGGATACAACACCAATATACGAACTGCGCGAGCGTCTCCGCGCGGCTGCCATGGCAGGGACAAGCTTATTAGCTGAGGATTTTCGGTTAAGGCGTACATATGAGACATTCAAACCATTAACGGCAGCATCTCCGGTCTTTGCAAAAGTGGGGCAGTTGACAGAACAGCTGCTGTCGCCGGATATCCCGAATCCGCAGGGGGTGCTGCTGGATGCAGTGACCCTTACAGACGCAGTGATCTGTACACTAGGCACAGTAGATGTAAAGGGGGATATCGCTCCGCTTGAGATTATTGAGTCAGAGGAGCCTGCTTCCGGCATGATGGTCAATGTACCCTATTCTGTCTTAAAGGTATTGTTGGAGGGGCTGGAAGGAACAGGCGGCGTTTCCTATCGTATCCGCAAGGAGCATCCTGAGCTTTTCAGGGATTACCGTGTAAAATATGCGCTGGTGCGGGCACTGGGGGCTTCCTATGCAGAATTTGCAAACGACGTGGCGAAATGGCTGTGTGAGGACAGGGACAAGACCATTCTGCCGCTGCTGTATCAGGATTTTGATCCGGCAGGAAAAAGGGAGATGGTTCGCCGTGTCGAGGTAATTGAGGCGCTTGCCGGGGCAGACGCCAATGATTTTTATATCAAGATGCTGGATACCGCGCACAAGGAAGTGCGGCAGGCATTGATTTTTGCCCTGCGGCATCATCAGGGGAATGTGTCGCTTCTTCTTGATCTGACAAAGAAGGAGCGTGGGAAGAACAAAGAGACCGCCTTTAAGGCGCTTGCGGCGATGGAGGACGAGCAGGCAGCCGCGTATTTCAGGGAAAATGCAGAGAAGAATATGGAGGCGGTACTTGGCTATCTCGTTGATGCGTCCTCAAGCTGGGCGGTAGATGTTGTAGAAGCAATCTGTGACCGTGTTCTGGCGCGGATTGACAAGATCGAAGCAGGTCCGGATTCAGAGAAGGAGGAGTGCGACGGATTTTATCTGTTACACAGCACACTTCAGGCGCTGTATGGGAAAGGCGGTGCGCATGGCTGTGAATGCTACAGGAAGCTGCTGAAACATCTTCCTGCGATCAATGCGCTGCTCGAAAAGCGAAGGAAGCAGAACAATCCGATTGAGAAAATAACATGGCGGCTTGATTTCCTGCGGAGTCTGGCAAATTTTCGATATTTATATCCAATAAACAAATTCATAAGCGGTCTGGGGTTGATTCTCATGCAGTCTTTGGCAGCGAACCCAGATCCGGACTTGCAGGAGCTCGCTGAGGAACTGTACCAGACGGATGTTCATTTTCTGCCCGCCGCTGTGATGGCAAGACTTCTCAATAATGAGGACTGTGTGGACTGGCTCGAAGAGCAGATCACAGACAAAGAAAAGTCAAAGGTCTCGGAGAAGCGTATGCGAATGGTCAATGAAGCAGTTGGTTTTATCTGTTGGGATGAGTCCAAAGAAGTGTATGAACTGTTTGGTAAAAGTGATTATGCAGATATCTCATCAGTCAGAAGAGAAATTCAAGTATCCCATGCGGCGGACATGATTCGATGGCTGATACGGCATGCGTCTCATGACACCGATGCGGTGCTGACAAACTGGGTTCCGTTAAATGATGAGGGATTGTGCAGGGAAGTGGGCTCATATTTCTATCAAAGGGCATTGACGAACAAGGACGATAATCTTAATTGGCTGAGTGCCATGAGAAAATGTAATTGGACAGTATGCAAGGGATTGGGCGTAAGGTATGTCAGAAACAATTTGACAATCAATGCAAATAGTTTGTATGCGTGGCTGATCATGATGCCGGGAGGTAAGGATGCGATTATGGAAGAAGTAAGAGAGATCTGCACCATGCTCAGAAGCGGTGCACTCAAAGCAAACCGTATCAATCCGGACGAGCTGGAAGAATATATGCAGAACTGGTATCTGATAAATTAGAGACAGAATGAAACGCAGATTTAATGTCACAGGTGTCAGTAATCCGCTGTAGCCGCCAGCATTGGGTTCGTAAGGGAAAAAGAATGAAAAAATTTTCTGGTATTGTAGGTGCGATTTTCTTTCTTCTTGGAGCTGTCCTGCTTTTTGCAGGCAGAAGCTTTGTGGTACCGGCGTTTAGCAAGCCGGTGGATATTACAGAGGGAGGAATAGAGGAGGTTTCGCTAAACACGGCAGTTGAGATAGACTTGGAACTGGTCTTTGAACGTTTTTCAAGGCGGAAGAACAGAGATTATCATATGGTAACAGTTTACGGTGACAATGATTGGATTTATTTTATGCCAATTTCAATTTCCAGCGGCAGTTCAGGGAATTATACAGAGATTGTGAAAGAATCAATGGATTATTTGAACGGCTGTACAGATGCTTATGGGACAGAGACAGTGCCGTTTCAGGGCGTTCTTTTGGAGCTTGATGACAGGACAGAGGAAGAACTGACGAAGTGGTTTCTTGAAAATGAACTTGTCGGGCAGGAGTCAGAATTGCAAAAATTTACGCTTCCCTATATGCTTTACAGTGTGAATTTCGACGGCGTAAGGCAGAATATAATAATATTTGGCTGGATGATGCTCATTGGACTTGTACTGCTCTTTCAAAAGAACTTGTTTGGATGGAAGCGGGGGGACGCATAAACAGTCTGTACGGGAAAAGAAACAGAGGAGGATTCAAGGATGGATACAACACCGATTTATGAACTGCGGGAGCGTCTGCGCGCGGCAGGCATCGCAGGTACAAAACTGTTGTCGGAGGATTTCCGGCTAAAGCGCGCATATGAGGCATTTAAGCCGTTGGAGGCGGCTTCTCCGGTCTTTGCGAAGCTGGGACAGAGGACAGCACAGCTTTTATCGCCGGATTCTCAGAATCTACAAGGCGTGCTGCTCGATACACTGACACTTGCAGATGCGGTGATCTGCACGCTGGGAATCGTTGACGTGAAGGGGGACATTGAGCCGATTCTGGCGATCAATGACGGAGAAAACACAGGCAGAATGGTGGTCAATGCGCCTTGTTCCACGCTGAAGGAATTGTTGGAAGCGCTGACGACATCGGGCGGCGGACACTATGCATATGTGTGTGAACTGCATGACAGCCGCCCGGAGCTTTTTGAGGATTACCGTGTCAGATATGTACTGGTACAGACGCTGGGCGCTCCTTATGCGGAACTTGCAGATAAGGCGGAGCAGTGGCTTCGGGAAAGCGATGACAAGACACTGCTGCCGCTGATATACAGGGATTTTGACCCCAAGGGCAAGAAAGAAATGGTGCGCCGTGTGAGACTGATCGGTGCGCTTGCCGGCGCCGGAGCAAATGATTTTTATCTCAGAATGCTGGGCGAAGCGGAGAAGGAGGTA
>CAMWJQ010000426.1 GCA_947174615.1 uncultured Lachnospiraceae bacterium | reverse complement strand
TCACACCAACGCCAGTTTTTATCAGCGTATGAGTTATTGAGGTGTGAATGATAACGAATAAGAGATACGTCATCATAAAAGGGCTTGGTGGGGATTGACTTTTGCGCTTTAAAGTGATAAAATTTCTAAATCTGGTATAGACTCAGCGTCTTATGCAGCGCTATACTAGAGGCAGGTACTGTTAATCAAACAATGTAGGAGAAGAGGAACATGAAAGAAATTGTTAGTTTGATGGATTATCGTTCAAGCATCAAGGTCGTTGATGCGACATTGAGAGATGGCGGACTGGTGAACGATTTTTATTTTACGGATGAGTTTGTCAGGGCACTGTATGAGGCAAATATCAGGGCTGGCGTGGATTATATGGAGATGGGTTACAAGTCCTCCAAGGAGATGTTTGACGAAAATAAATATGGCAAATGGAAATTTTGTGATGATGATGATATTCGTGAAATTGTTGGGGATAATGATACCAATCTCAAGATTGCAGTGATGGCAGATGTTGGCAGATGTGATTACAGGAAAGATATCGTCAGCCGTTCGGAGAGTCCGATAGATTTGATTCGTGTGGCTACTTATCTAAATACAATTCCCGCGGCAGCAGATATGATTGAGGACGCCAAGAGAAAGGGCTATGAGGTGAGCTGCAACATCATGGCGATTTCCAACGGTCAGGAGAGTGATCTCAAAGTTGCACTCGACATTCTGGGCAAGACTTCGGCAGATGTGCTCTATATTGTTGACAGCTTTGGTTCTTTGTATCCAGAGCAGATTGCACGTATTGTAGATACTTATATGGAGTTTGCCAGCAAATATGGCAAGAAGCTGGGCATTCATGCGCACAACAATCAGCAGCTTGCATTTGCCAATACGATTGAGGCAGTCGGCGACGGCGTGGACTGGCTCGATGCCACCTACTCAGGCATGGGCAGAGGAGCGGGGAATTGTCCGATGGAGCTTTTGCTTGGATTTCTTCATAATCCGAAGTACAATAACTATTTTGTCATACATTTTATTGAGAAATATATGAACAAACTGAAAGAGGACGGTGTGGTATGGGGATTTGACCTGCAGTATATGATGACAGGGCTTTTAAACCAGCATCCGCGTACAGCCATAGAATTTACAAAACAAAAAAGAAAAGACTATTCTGAATTTTATAAGGAGGTAGTCGCACAGGATTAAAAAACTGAAGATAAAATACTGAAATAAGAAGAAGCCGCGGTTACGTTCTGCGGCTTTCTTTTACGAAACATTGATATTGCAGAGAGGAGAAAAGGATAGAAATGTCTGTGTCAGAGAGGCGAAAAGCACTCATTACAGGAGCATCAAGGGGGATTGGAAGGGCGGTCGCGGCAGCGCTTGCATCCGCAGGATATGATTTATATTTGACTTGCCATGAGAAGATCAGGATGTTGGACAGTCTGGCAGAGGAACTTTGCAGGAAGTATGGAATAAAATGTTATTGTTATGCATTTTCAATCTGTGATGAGGAAAAAGTAATCGCAATGTACCAAGAGATTCCCTGTCTGGATATTCTGGTAAACAATGCCGGAATTTCTTATATAGGGCTTTTGACAGATATGACGTACCAGCAGTGGCGGGAAGTGATTGATACAAATCTCAATGCATGCTTTTTGACTTGTCGGTATGCAGTGCCGCAGATGGTGAGACGGCATCGTGGGAAAATCATCAACATTTCTTCTGTATGGGGAAATGTCGGTGCATCAATGGAGGTAGCATACTCCGCATCGAAAGGCGGAATCAATGCATTTACGCGTGCGCTGGCAAAAGAACTGGCGCCCAGCAATATTCAGGTAAATGCGATTGCCTGCGGTGTTATAGATACGGATATGAACAAATGCTTTCATGAAGAGGAGATGAACATGCTGGTACAGGAGATTCCGGCGGACAGATTGGGACGCCCGGAGGAGGTGGCAGCGCTTGTAGTGCAGTTATGTACAGGGAATGAGTATCTTACAGGACAGATTATAACGTTAGATGGAGGTTGGACATAATGGGAAATGAAATGTACGACGTGTTGATAATTGGTTCAGGACCAGCAGGAATGGGCGCAGCAATCTATGCAGTGCGGGCGGGACTCAAGGCGGCAGTTCTTGACAGAAGTCCCGTGAGCGGCGGTCAAGTGCTGAGCACGTATGAGGTAGATAACTATCTGGGATTTCCGGGAATAAGCGGCGGCGATTTGTCAGAAGCGTTTCGGCAACATGCAGATGTACTTGGCGTACAATTTTTCACGGCAGATGTGCAGGGGGTTGAGGACTGTTCGGGAGAACAGACAAGGTACATCATTCATACCGACAAAGTAGATTTTCAGACAAGGACGATCATCATCGCAACAGGGGCGTCTCATTCCCTGCTCGGCGCGCCGGGGGAGAGAGAGCTTGCGGGGATGGGCGTATCGTACTGCGCCACCTGTGACGGAGCATTTTACAGGAAGAGTACTGTCGCAGTGGTTGGCGGCGGGGATGTTGCGGTGGAGGACGCTGTCTTTCTTGCAGGAATCTGTGAAAAAGTTTATCTCATACACCGGAGAAACCAGCTTCGGGCGGCGGAGAGTCTCCAGCGAAAACTGTTGTCTCTTGAAAATGTAGAAATCATCTGGGACAGTGAAGTTGAGGAAATACTTGGCAGTGAGATGGTGGAGGGGATCAGGATTCATAATAAAAAGAACAGTGGAAAAGATACTCTCGATGTTGAGGGTGTGTTTATCGCTGTCGGGATTGTGCCGGATACGTCGCTGTTAAATGATTTGGTGGAGATGGACGAGAAAGGATATATCATTGCAGACGAATCCTGTGCGACATCGAGGAAGGGAATTTTTGCTGCGGGGGATATCAGGAAGAAGCCGATGCGTCAGATTATTACAGCCGTTGCAGACGGCGCCAATGCAGTCCACTCTGTACAGGATTTTTTGAACCATTAAATCATTACAAAAAAATTAACAGTTTTGAATTTCGGCAGAGCGTGTTTGGAATATTCTCGCAGTAAGATGTGCATCGCAGTTTGCGGGAGCTTTAATCTTCTTACAGATGATTGAATGAAGGGCGCATAGCGTGTTGCGTAACCTGAATTTGGCGCAAATATCGTGCAAAGCGGGGGCGTACTTGAAGCGTGACAGCGTAAGGACTGTTCATCCATTGTAATCATACAAATCACAAGTGTTTCGTATCGGAGGAAAAAAAGTGATGTACTATAGTAAGGGATTGTGATATAAAGATCTGTCTGTGCTGTGTTAGAAGGCAGCTGTGATCTCGCTGAAATAGAAAAGATGTATTGACAAATTCCATAAAATGTGATAATTTATTTCATGGGTGTAATAAATTTGTAATATTTAAACCTATATTATACATATATAATATAAATAATAT
>CAMWJQ010000425.1 GCA_947174615.1 uncultured Lachnospiraceae bacterium | reverse complement strand
TAGCTCAGCTGGGAGAGCATCTGCCTTACAAGCAGAGGGTCACAGGTTCGAGCCCTGTAGGCCCCATTTTTCATTTTATATTATGATGGCGAAGTAGCTCAGTTGGCTAGAGCACGCGGTTCATACCCGCGGTGTCGAGGGTTCGAATCCCCCCTTCGCTATTTTTTATTGTCAAAAAGGACTGACAAAAGCCAGTCCTCATATCTCTTCTTTATCAAAATTTACTTCACTTTAGGAAGTGATGCCAAACTTTTTGCAAGCTCTTCATCTGTCGGAATATAATCTTGCATTTCCCCATCATTAAACCGCTGATAGGCAACCATATCAAAATATCCTGTCCCCGTCAGACCAAAAACAATATTTTTCTCCTCACCAGTCTCCTTGCATTTGAGCGCCTCATCGATCGCCACTCTGATTGCATGGCTGCTCTCTGGCGCTGGAAGGATTCCCTCCACTCTCGCAAAGGTCTGGGCTGCCTGAAATACTTCTGTCTGCTCTACGCTGCGCGCGGTTATAATGCCATCATCATACAACTGTGACACGATAGAGCTCATTCCATGATAGCGCAGTCCGCCTGCATGATTTGCCGACGGGATAAAGCCGCTTCCAAGCGTATACATTTTTGCCAGCGGACAGATTTTACCTGTGTCGCAGTAATCATAAGCATAGACGCCTCTTGTCAGACTCGGACAGGAAGCCGGCTCTACCGCTATGATCTCATAGTCCGCCTCACCTCTTAGCATCTCGCCCGCAAAAGGAGAAATCAATCCGCCAAGATTTGAACCGCCGCCTGCGCAGCCAATGATCATGTCCGCTTTGATACCGTATTTATCCAGCGCTGATTTTGTCTCTAATCCAATGATTGTCTGATGCAGAAGCACCTGAGACAGCACAGATCCCAGCACATATCGGTAGCCCTCCTGTGCTGTGGCTGCTTCTACAGCCTCTGAGATCGCACAGCCGAGACTGCCTGTCGTTCCCGGAAACTCTTCATTGATCTTTCTGCCGACATTTGTGAGCATAGACGGAGACGGCGTAACTTTCGCCCCATAAGTACGCATTACCTCGCGCCGAAACGGCTTTTGCTCATAAGATACTTTGACCATATACACCTGACAGTCCAAATCAAAATAGGAACATGCCATAGACAGCGCAGTTCCCCACTGTCCAGCCCCGGTCTCCGTCGTAACTCCTTTGAGTCCCTGCTTTTTTGCATAATATGCCTGTGCAATGGCAGAATTGAGCTTATGACTTCCCGATGTGTTATTTCCCTCAAATTTATAATAAATATGTGCAGGTGTGTCCAGTTTCTTTTCCAGACAATACGCCCTTGTAAGCGGTGAGGGACGATACATTTTATAAAAATCACGTATCTCCTGTGGTATGTCAAAATATGCGGTCGTATCATCCAATTCCTGTCTTGCAAGCTCCTCACAGAAGATCGGTGAGAGCTCCTCCACGGTAATTGGTTTCATGGTTGCCGGATTGAGGATCGGCGCAGGCTTATTTTTCATGTCTGCCCGCACGTTGTACCACTGTTTCGGCATTTCATTTTCTTCCAGATAGATCTTGTATGGTATTGTATTGCTCATGTTTTGTCTCTCTTTCCTTGATTTTTTAGATGCAACACTTTGATTATACGCTTTCTTTCGCGAAACTTCAACCACCAAATCTCCTAGTCCGATGTCTTATTACAGGGCATTGATTCTGTCAAACTTGTCATGCAGCTCCGATGCAACTTGTCCGATCATAGTCGCTGATGCTGCAATTTCTTCTGTGCTCGCTGCGAGATTGGTGATTCGCTCATTGACATTATCTACAACCTTCATCAGATTATCGGAGCTTTGCATCAGCCGTGTCATCGCCTGCACGATCTGGTCTTTATTCTTGCTGCTGTCATCGGCAGCGCCCCTGCTGACATCGCTGAGCGTTTTGATCTCCTGTGCCACAACTGCAAATCCTTTGCCGACTTCGCCTGCGCGCGCCGCCTCGATAGAGGCATTCAGTGACAGCAGATTTGTCTTTGCAGCCACCTTTGTGATGTTTTCATTATTGCCGCCAAGCTGCTCTAAAAGCTCTGTGATCTCTCCAAATGACTTTTTCATATCATCGCAGAAATCTACGACTTCCATCATAGCCATACTGATGTTCGTGCTCTCCTCAGCATTGTTGTTATTGCCGTCGATCATCTCGTCAATAGAGACATTCAAGGTGTTGAACTCGCCGTTTGCCTCTGTCACCATAGTGCTGATCGTCTCATTTTTCTGTGCCATCTCCGCATTTTTCTGCTCCACTTCATAGGAGATTTCCTGTACGCGCTCTTTCTCTTCCTCCGCCAGATTTTTGATATAATGAACACAGCTATTCTTGTCATTGCAGCCATTATAGATTGCCGTTGCCATATCTGTACAAGTGTTATATCCGCACGCACTGCAATTAATATGCTGCTGTACTGTATTTTTCTTATTCATATCCTCAAAAATATCATTGAGTTCTGACAAGGTAGGCTTCTGTATGGCATTTCCCTTTGATTTATCTGTATATTCCCGCATAAAATCACGAATGTCAAGGTGCGCAAACTGCCTGTTGAGACTGCGTAACCGCTGTGCCGGCGACGCCTTGCGCGCCCATGCGCTGCCTCTTCTGTTTGACTTGCTTGCCTCCTTGATTGCTTGAAGCTCATAGAGAATATCATCTGTCTTTGCCTTGGACTGCTCAATGCCTGTACCATAAATGCATCCCTGTGAACAATTGAGCGCGTCCACCATAAACGGCAGCCTCTTGCCGCCGAGTACTCTCTCTTTATAATCCTTGAGAAAATGATATGCGTGTTTTTCGCCCTCAATCTGCCGTATAAACACTTCCTCCCCGCAGAACCAATATACATTTTCTTTGAGTCCGCCCGGCATGGGATAGATGGAGCCTAAACCGTACTCAATCTCGTCTGGCGCCGGGTCTGCCTTGATATTGTGGCTTCTGGCATAGCTTGCCAAATGATCAAAAGTAACATTATAACTTACATAACCTTTATTTTTCGGATCGCTGATCTCATCTTTTTTGGCAATGCAGGGACTGATAAAGGCAAGTTTGTCTGTTAATTTCAAATATTTCTTCGCATAAACTGCTGCACACATAAGCGGGCTCTGTATTGGAACGAGCTTGGGTATCAATTCGGGTATGTAATGCTCAATATAATTGACAACTGCCGGACAGGGCTGAGAGATCCCACCCTGAAAATTGTGTTCTGTGATATATTTGATATACCCCCATGTCGTGATATCCGCTCCAAAACTTACGCTGATAATCCGGTTTACTCCAAGCTTCTTCAAACCTACAAGAATATTTATATAATAATTTGAAAATTACCCCCCAAATGCAGGCGCCCAAAATAAGA
>CAMWJQ010000424.1 GCA_947174615.1 uncultured Lachnospiraceae bacterium | reverse complement strand
GCGTACAGCACATTCCTATGAACATTTCCGCCTCGTACATAGTTTGCCGCCTCGAGCAGCACGCCGCCAGAGTCACTCCTGTAGCCGGAAATTGGCACCCGCAAATCCGTCCCCCACAGGTGATAGTATGACATTGTTAACAAAAAGCTGAGCAACATCGTCAACAACCCAAATAAGACTTTTTCGTGTTTTCCAGCTTTATATATCTTCATTGGCAAACCTCATCACCTCATACCCTATTTTTCCTGTCTTTCAATGCTTTTTTCATTCGTTTTTTCTGTTCTCGAAGATTCATGAAAAAAGCTGCCATCTCATCAAAGCCAAACAGACTTTGAAGCAGACCCACGTTAAAAAATCTGTGCTCTGGCAGCAGCACATCACCCTTTTCAAAAGATACAGCCTGATATATGCCTTTAAGCCATTCTGCCTCCCGGCTGCCAAACTGGTCTAAGACAAAATACCTGCTGCCATCTCTCAGCGAACTGTATGATATCTTCTCGTACAAATCCGGATATCGGCTATCCGTGTAGGTGCCATAAGTCTCAAACTCACTAAAACCACTGTGGGGAAGCATATCTTTGTCTACAGCATACAAAATTGTCTCATAAAATTTTCTTCCCTGAGATATATTCTGCCTCTCAATCTCCTCGATCATTTCTTTCATGATATCACTGCGAATCAGCATATGCTCCGAAATAAATGATTGGCGCACCCGCTTTCCCATTCCGGGCAGGATTCTGCCCATCGTATTAAAATATGCCGGATAATACTCCTCCTTCATATGAAATACCGGACGCCCCTGATGCATCATTTCAATAGGAACCAACGGCACCGTATCGCTGTCCCATGTCATATAATACTCATCCTCACAGATATAGGCATACAGCATCTTGAGAAATTGCTGCAAATACCAGCCAGCACGCCTCACAGCATCCTCCCGAATGGTTTCGGGCGCTGCCTTGCACATGATATCCCGGACTGTCCCGATTTCCAGCAGCTCACCTTCATCAATAAACCGAATTTTGCCATCCATGCTGTCCATATTTGCAAGATGCTTCTGAACCTCTGCGTTTCCTATAATAATTAGGTGTTTTATAGGCAGGAATCGAAACCAACTCCCGCTATTTTTCATGACAGTATCCATATCTTTTAATGCAAGCGGCATTATTACATCATATATCTGGCTATCCATTTTTTACATACAATTTCCTTCTATACCATTTATATCTAAATTTTTATATCAACCAATTTATTGAACTACAGTTTATGATCTACAGTTCTTTTACAAATGTTCTGTTGAGCCCATGCTGCGTGCCGAAGCCTTCCTTGAACGCTGCCAGTTTTTTGTTTAGTACAGTGCCGTGCTCCTCTGTACTCGTTCCAAATGAAAAATACCGGAAACCACGCTCCCGCGCTGTACAAATCAGATTTGCGTCCAAGAAATTCATGGGATACAGTTTTAAGCAGTTCTGGTCTGCCGCAAGGTACTGTGTATGAAAAACCTGTCTCCCAAACAAAAACACCATGCTGCCTGCAATCATCTGTTCTTCTTTGTACACCCCGTAAAATTCCACGATATCAGACAGGCGCGACTCCTTAAATTCCAGCAATTCCTCTAAGGAATGCACTGGCTTTGCGCCAAACTTCTCCAGATTACCGCACAAAATCGCATAAAAATCTGCAATCTGCCGCTCTTCAAGTTTCAAAAAGGTCAGGTCGTTTTTGAGTGAATATTTGTAGTCACGCCTTCTGCCCGACGTAAAATTCAATGCAATATCCTCATCGTAAGACGCAAAATCAATATAACAACTCAGTTCATCATATGAAGCATAACCCCTTTGAAACAGAAAATAATAGAGTAAATTCCCGTTTTGTTTGGCAAATATCTCACTGGTAATCTTCAGGCGCACCTCCTGATATCCCTGCCTTCGCAGTTCAGCCTCTAAGATGGTCATCACCGCATCGACATGCTCAATATCATAAAACAACTCTGCCATAACAATACCGCCAAACGTACTGCCGCAATGCGCATTGAACCCTTTCTTTCCCCCGTCGTAAGTAACACAGGCTGGAATGACAGCTACCACGGTATCATTTCCCTTATAGATCACAAGGGAAACATCCTCAAAGCGTTCCCTGTGATATTCCAGAAAACGCCGTGTCTGCAGAAAGGTTCCATTCACAGAATGGTTCATCACAAAATCGTCCCACTTCTCCCGAAAGGATTCACAGTATCTCATAATTTTTAATTCTAACATAAGCCTTCCCTTTTATACAATAAACATTCCATAAAATTATCCAAATATTGTTATAGGCGTTACTTTTCACACCTCAATTACTTATAAGCTGATAAAAACTGGCGTTGGAGTGAATTGTAACTTATAGGCGGTTGCTTTTCACACATCCATTAAATGTAGCGGAAATCGGTGTCTCAGTCTCATCGCTATTTCACCGGCTTTGCAGCAGGTGCAAAGTCCTGAGCATAACTGTCGCCGAATATTTCCTGATGTGTCCTTCTCTGAATACTGCCCTCTGCAACTTCGTAGATTTCATCACAGTTTATAATCGTCGTCAGTCGATGGGCAATCACCACCATCGTCCGCTGCCCGTGCAGACCGTCGATCGCCTCCATGACCTCCCGCTCTGTCTCGTTGTCGAGCGCCGAAGTCGCCTCGTCCAATATCAGCACCTGCGGATCCCGGTACAATGCCCGCGCGATACCTATGCGCTGCCGCTGTCCGCCAGAAAGTTTTACGCCCCTGTCGCCGATCACCGTGTCCGCCCCTTCTGGCAGTGATTGGACAAACGCATCAAGCTGTGCTTCGCGGACTGCCTGCGCAAGCATCGTCTCATCTATCTCCTCCTCCCGCACGCCAAAGGCAATGTTGGCGCGTATGGTGTCATCCATCAAATAGATTGTCTGCGGAATATATCCAATACTCTGATGCCAAGAAGTCATATGTGTCCGAATATCCGTTCCATCTACTGTGATGTATCCGCTCTGCGGTTCCAGCAGACCAAGCATCAGATCGACCGCAGTTGTCTTGCCCGCGCCAGAGGCGCCAATCAGCGCAACGGAACAGTTTTTCCTGATGGTCAGCGAAGCATCCTTTAGTATCCACTTCTCCGACTCCGGATAGCGGAAAGAAACATCCTCCATCGCAAGCTGGTCTTGCAATACGATCTTGCAGTCTGCCTTCTCTGTCGTCTGGCGCTGCGCCATTAGCTGCTCAATCTCGATCAAGTCATGATACACGGAATCAATTGCCGGTTTGTCAAACATCATTGAGCCAAAGTTGCCCGTGATCCGATTAAACGACGGCAGCATACGGATCGCTGCCACAACAAACGCGGTCAGAATTGGCACAAACGATTTAATATCTGCACTGCTAAACTGCATCTTGATAATCACTGCCAAGAGAAGTCCGCAGATACACACTGCCTCCATGAT
>CAMWJQ010000423.1 GCA_947174615.1 uncultured Lachnospiraceae bacterium | reverse complement strand
CGCTTTGTGTCCTGTTTTTTATCGGGCAGTTTTGATAGGATTTTTCTGAAAGGAGGAAAAGCATGAACCAAGAAAAAATCGGAAAATTCTTAAAAGAACTCCGTAAGCAAAAAGGACTTACCCAAGAACAGATTGCAGAAAAATTTAATGTATCAAACAGAACAATATCCCGTTGGGAGAATGGTCACAATATGCCGGACTTAGATATCTTGATTGAAATATCAGATTATTATGAAGTTGACCTGCGGGAAATCCTAAATGGAGAAAGGAAGAGTGGGAATATGGATAAAGAAATGAAAGAAACTGTATTGCAGGCAGCAGATTATGCAAATACAGAGGCGGAACGCTACAATAAGCGTGTACGCATATGTAATAAAATCGCATTTCTTTTAGTATTAGCCTATACTATTATTAAAGACACAAGCCTTTATGATAATCCAACAGTTATGATAGGGCTGGATATTGTACAGGGGGTTGCAGTTGGAATGCTTTTAGTGGGTTTGTTATATTCAAGCCGTTATGGTGCAAGGATTAGAGCATTCAAGCATCGGCTGATAAAAAGGCAGGGATAATTTCCAATTTGGAGGTATCAGCATGAAAAAAACACATTGTATTATAGTACAGTTGATATAAAAGAAATAAAAACTTTGGTTTATCGGGTAGAACAACATATTATTTAAAGAGCCAGACGCACAGCCGACAGACTTGTGCGAAATCACAGTTAGTCGGCTCTCTTTATAGTCAAGAAATCAATTTCTATTAAGTCAGCAGATTTTTAGCGAAAAGTGTATTTATTGTGAAAACTACCAGAAGGACTGGAAACAGCAGACCATTTCCTGTGAAAAAAAATGTTATCCCAGATGGAGGAGGAAGTTGGTGTCAGACTGTTTGACAGAGGCACCCGCAAAATCACGCTGACGAATGAAAGGATTTTACTGCGCAGACGGGCAGAAGAGATACTTCAGCTTGTAGATACGACAGAAAGAGAGCTGGTCGAGCAGGAGGAACAGGTGGAAGGCAAGATTTCCATTGGCTGTGGGGAAATGGCAGCAGTCCAGATGCTGCCGGAACTGATCCGGACATTCCGGGAAAAATATACCCGTGTCATCCACCATGCTGACAAGGGCGGCGGACAGATTCTTGTCTGTGTGGCCGGACGGGGCTGCTATCAGGAGTGGGGCAGGGAGGCCGTAGAGATGAAGCCCGGCGACTGCATCAACATTCCCGGAGGCGTAAAACACTGGCATGGCGCCGCTCCTGACAGCTGGTTTTCCCACCTGGCCGTAGAGGTTCCCGGAGAAAACGGCTTCAACGAATGGCTGGAACCGGTGGATGATGAGCAGTATGGAGTGTTGAAATAACCATGCGGTATACAAAAATGGAAAATGTGGTTTGAATGTAGAGGTGATGCTGGAGTGAAAATTGTGATACTTACGGGCAGTCCCAATAACAACGGTTCATCTTGCAGAAAACTTTATACGCGGTGCACAGGAGCGCGGACATACCAATAAAAGGATTGATGCGGCTCATGTAAAGGTATCTCCCTGCACAGGATGTATTGCTTGTGGATATGAAGGATCCTGCGTGCAAAAGGACGACATGGAGAAGATTAGACCGGAGATTTTAGATGCAGGTATGTTGGTATTTGTTACCCCGCTCTATTACTATGGAATGTCCGCACAGCTCAAAACGCTGATTGACCGTTTCTGTGCATTTAACGGCAGTATTCAGAGAAAGCATATGAAGTCCGCTTTACTGTCTGCCGCATGGAATAATGACAGTTGGATGTTTGAAGCATTGGAAGTACATTATAAGACACTGGTTAAATACCTGAATCTGGAAGACTGTGGGATGGTGCTGGGAAAAGGCTGCGGAACATTATCCATGACGAAACATAGTCAATACCCAGAGCAGGTATTCAGGTTGGGAAAACTAACATCTCCATAAATCCGGCTATTATATACTTGATTATAAAGTATATAATAGTCGCCTGCAATGCATATTTATAGCTTCATTTTCAATTTTCCTCTTCGATAATATCCGAAACATATTATAGCCCAAATTCCCGGTATAACTGCATATCCGGCATTCACTTGTCCATGATTTATAAGAACATATCCGCCGCCTATAAATGTTAAAACCAGAAAAATGATTCCTGCAATCAATGCTGTTTTTTTCATAAGCCCTATTTTCTCTATAAGAAAAACTTTTACTATCATGCAAACACTCAGCAAAACAAGCGTAAATAATCCATTTACCAAAATGCTGATATACCAGGGAGCAGATTGAATGACATACAAATCCGGATACTTTCGAAAATGCCAGTACTTATATAACCCTGAACCAATGAAAACGCCTATAAAAGTGCCTATGAGAATATTTAGTATCTGATTTATCTTCTTTTTCATGGTTATCCTCCTCAAAAAGATATTTTATATCATACTATATTGTACTGCATATTTCAATAGGGACACAGACATCATCTCTGCTAACTGCTCTTGTGTAATCTTCTTTTGTTTTCTCAAGTATTGAATATTTTTTCCTAAACTCATAGAATTTTCCTCTTTAGCTCAAATGTTACTGAAACAGCAGCTTTATGTTATCATAACCATTAAGGAAAAAACACCAACTCAAAAACGCAGCTTCAGTGAGAACTGTCAACTGGAAGTTTACATTGTTTCTATCAAATACCGATTGGGTTTTTACTAAACCTAAGGGATTTAACAACTGTTATATTTTGTTATCGTGAATCGCTCTAACCATTGAAAACACTAAATTTGTATAAGGTGAGCTTCCCTTAGACTTTCCCTTATGTTATTTTCTTTCCCCTGCTATTATGAAGCAATAAAAAGGTAATCGGACTAAAAGATATGTATAAATTATTGAAGGTTAGCCATACGATTTTGAATAAAACAATACTTAAAATTAGCTCAAATGATGAAATTTGTAGACTTACGCTTCTACACTAAGGACTTAATCCGTTTATGCCATTACAAATAAGCTGAGTGGCTATTTTGATAATGTTCTCAAGGGGGATTTTTTTCCCGTCAGCAACCCATTGCTTATAGATTTCCAAAGTGCTTTGTGCCACATACGTCATAATGATATTCTGGACATATGGATTTTCAGTAGATGACTGTGAATTGGTTTTCCATGTCTGGTTCATAATATCATTGGTGATCTTGCGGCTGATATATTTGTAATTACCGCTGCATGTAATTTTTTCGCCTACTTTCCCCAACTCTTCACTGCACAGAAAAAATTCCCGTGTAATCTTGTCCATATCGCGGGGGCGCTCCAGTCCCTGTGTGCGCTTAATAAAATTTTGTGCCATTTCATTCTGGATTTCCAAAAGAAGGTCATCTAGTGTGTTGTAATGTAAATAAAAAGTTTTGCGATTGATTTTTGCACGCTGTGCCAGTTCTTTGACAGAAATCTGTTCATAGTCCATTTCACAGATCATTTCTTCAAAGGTTTTACGGATA
>CAMWJQ010000422.1 GCA_947174615.1 uncultured Lachnospiraceae bacterium | reverse complement strand
TTTTTACCTTTTGTCTGACTTAGTATCTTCTGAACAATCTCAAACATCGGCTTTTCAATAATCGGTTCATGGTTATTCTCAATAACAATCTGCTCATGTTCCGGTACTGGACTTGCCTTTTTCCCTACAAAAAAACTCTGTTCTGATTTATGCCTTACAACTCTGCCGATGTAGACAGGATTTTTCAGAATCCGCTTAATTGTAGAACAATGCCATATTTTCAATTCTTCTTCTGGTTTCTTATATACGTTGCCTGACCAAATATATTGCTGTGGTGTATAAACATGATTATCATACAACCACCGACTTATTGCATAATTAGAAATGCCTTGGCTACACTGTTTGAAAATCTCCCGTACAATCGGAGCTGTCTGTTCGCAGATGATATAATTCGTACCGCTTTCATTCATCTTGTATCCATAAGGAACAGTAGCACTACGATAGAACATTCCTTTTTCCTGCTTCATCCGGAATGTGCTTCCTACTTTTTTAGAAATATCCTTTGCATACATCTCATGCATAAGGTTTTTAAGGGATATAAGCAACAGCTCTCGACTGCAATTCGCTTCAGCACTGTCATACTTGTCAACAATGGATATGAAGCGAACTCCCAAAAAGGGAAATACCTTTTCAATGTAATTCCCGGCTTCAATGTATTCCCTTCCGAATCGGGATAAATCCTTTACGAGAACACAGTTAATAATTCCAGCTTTTAAATCGGCTATCATTCTGGTAAATGCCGGACGTGAAAAATCTGTGCCTGTTTTTCCATCATCAACATATTCTCTTACTATATTCAGATCAGGGCAATCCCTTACATATTCCTGTGCCAGTTTTCTTTGATTTTGTAAAGAATCGCTTCCGGTATAGTCACTGTCTACCGACAATCTTAAATAATTTCCAACATCATATATTTTAGGAGCTGCCTCTGTTTTAACAGTTTTCTTTAAGTATCTGTCCGCTGTTCTAGCCATTGCTGCCCACCTCCATCAAAGATACTGGAAGTGTTTCAATAATTCTGCACAAGGTTTTGTATTCGTCCTGATACTTAAAGGTAATCTCAATCCTGTTTTCTTCATGAATTGTAATCTTTTCCACCAATGACAGCACGATGCTTCTATCTAATGATGTGATATTTCCTGTTTTTGTAAATGTATCAATCCATTCGTCCGCAAACAGCCCTTCCTTGAAAACCGTTTCTATTTCTTCCTGCAATTTTCTGATAGTTGCCTCTATTTCTGCGGACTTGTGAGCAAAATTATTTTTAAACTGTTCATATTCCTTGATAGAAATAATTCCCGCAGCGAGATCTCTGTGCAAAGACATTTCCACCTTTTTTACACTGATCCAGTTCTTTATACTTTGCGAGAATCTCCCGGTCATTTGCCACTATATCATCATAATTGACTTCCCTATCTCTGATAGTGCTTAAAAGCTCATCCAGTCTGGCAACGTGTTCAATATGCCTTTTAATTGCATCCAGCAAAATATCTTCTACCACTGACTGTCCTATACTGTGACGGCTGCACCCTTTTCCTTTATTATAAGTAGCGCATATATAGTATATGCTCTGTTTGTCCTTATATCGGTTACAGCGTCTTACCATGCTTCTTCCACATTCCCCACAGAACATTAAGCCTGAGAGCATGAATAGCGTTTCTTCCTCCGGCGATTTACGAGTGTCAAGATTCAGGAGTTTTGCAACGTTCTCAAAGTCTGCCTTGCTAATAATCGCTTCATGCGTATTTTCCTTTACCGCCCATTCGCTTTCGGGCTTTTCAACGATCTTATTCAATTTATAATTGACCTTTTCACGTTTGCCTTGTTCAAGCACCCCGATATAAATTTTATTTTTCAGTATGCGGTTGATAGCCACTGCCGACCATTTTGCTCTCCTGTTTTTTTGAAAGCCGCTTTTATAATTTCCCCCAAGCTGTCTTTTGTACTCGGAAGGAGCTGCCACGCCAAGTTCATTGAGTTTATCTGCTATTGATGCGGAACTTAATCCTTTCAGTTTCCAGTCAAAAATCTTACGCACAATATCTGCGGCATATTCATCTGGTATGATTCTATTCCTGTCAGTTTCCAACTTTTTATAGCCATATGCAACATGAGAACCAATATACAGCCCATTTTCACGCATAACTTCCTGATGACTTCTCACTTTGCCGGATATGTCCCGGCTATAATTGTCATTTACAAAGTTTTTGACAGGAATTAACAGATTCACATCGCTTTGTGTTGCTGTCAGACTGTCAAAATGATCCAGTACAGACACAAACCTAACATGATAGGACGGAAAAATTTTTTTCACATATCGTCCGGAATCAATATAATCACGCCCCAACCTTGACAAATCCTTCACAATAACCATGTTCACTCTGCCATTGTAAATATCTTCGCACATACGCTGAAAATTTGGACGTTCAAAGTTAAGTCCTGTAAATCCATCATCTATATAAATGTCATAAAGGGTAACATCCGGCATAGATTCTAATGTTTTTAATATCAATGCCTTTTGATTGGCGATGCTGTTGCTTTCTTTCTTATCCTTTACCTCCCGCAAATCTTCATCTTCCTTTGACAGACGCAGGTACACAGCAGCCATATAAGATATGTATGAATTGTTTTTATCCATACCGCTTCCTCCTAATTTTATAGTGCTGACATAACCATAAAATCAGGGTTCCACATATGAATTTAGTCCTGAATATAGTCTAGCACAAATTCTCGCTTTTGTCCAATAAAGAAACACACAATTTCATATGGCACTGGCAGTTTTTAATATCAGTTCCTGCAGCCGATCCGTAAGTGTGACCGTTGTATCTTCAAATCCTATCTTGACGATGTATTCCCCGTATCTGTAACAATAAGGATTTTTAATCTGTTCAAGATAATCCCTTATCTGCCCTTCCTGACTTTTCCTTTTATTTACCTCTACTTCCCGTATATCCGCAAGTTCTTCTCTTTTTACCACCCTAACATCTACATTCTTCATTTCTTCTATACTCAATGTGCCTACACCTCTTTCAATTTTCCACATTCCATTATATTTACATCTGCTTGTCCTATATGTATCCATGTCCTGCATACTCAAACATATTTTTCATGGTATGCCTGCCAATAAAAATTCACCTGTCAGATAAACTTTTATTGATAGGCATACTAAAAATATCCTCACAGGTGGCAGGTGGGAATCCTGCCCACATTGGACTTGCACCATCATCTTCTCTATGTGACTGGCTTTCGCCAGAAGTATCATTATCACGAAACTGCTTCTTCGCCAATAGAATCCCCTATTCTACTCCAACACTGATATTTTTCGCTCGTGCCTTTGCTTCAACATCATAAAAATGTTTCTTCACTTTCAATTCCCTACTGGAACAGACAGTCATAGCGTATCTGCTGCATAGCTCCACAGTTTCTCACGTCCTGTGAGGTTATTGTATATTCAATTTTCAAGGTACACCGCTGTAAATCTGTCAGCTATGGAAAAGGGCAGC
>CAMWJQ010000421.1 GCA_947174615.1 uncultured Lachnospiraceae bacterium | reverse complement strand
CTCGCCCTCATCATAATGGTAGCAGTCGGGAAAATACTTCACGACAATACCGCCCATGATATACTTGTGGTGGTTCTCGGCTTTCTGCTTTTTCTTTTCATTGGCTACACGCTGTTTCGCCTGTTCCAATGCCTGCAACGCTTTTTCTAAGCCTTTGCAGACTTCCTGTTTACTCTCAATCATTTCTGATACCTCATTCTTTCTGTGATAAATTGATAGTTACTGAAAATAAAAAAGGTAGCTGATTTTCTGTTAAGATAATCGCTACCTAAAGGTATTTTCATATCATTTTTCTGTCTTTATTCTGTAAATAAAACAGAAAAAAGCACTTAGATTTTCTTAAGTGCTTAATATACCGCCCCGATAAACTTAAAGTTAGCATTCTAATTATATTTATTATTATGTTTTGATAAAAAAATTCATGAATATCCTATGGTCAGCTCAAAAATAATAAACTCTGCGCCAACGGGTATCGTGCAGCCCTCCATAGTATACTGCGTCAATTTTCCAGCTTTCTTCTGAGTGCTTCATAATAAAACGATACTTTTCAAAATAGCTGTGAAAATAAGGAGGTTTGTCGGTGAAACCCTCTGCCACATATCGAGTGTCAGGGTCCGTCATATCGTAGGGAACAGATCCATCATCGGGCAACAGCACGATAGCAGCCTTATTAGCGCTTTTCATAGTAAATACAATGGTACAGCCAGTATGCAGACAGTTAAAAAAAGATGGATAGTGCTCACCATGAAGACAGTCACGGCGTTGAGCCAGCATTTCTAATGTGCAGTGCGGGTCTATGAGTTGGCAATAGAGTTTTTTGAATTTTTCTTTTAACTCCTGATTGTCAGTGATTTCTTCCCGAATGCCGTTCTTGAAGCTAATGACCCGTCCTTTCTGGTGAAGCCGTCTTTGCTGGACGAAATACTGATCTTCCAAACGGCCAAGCTCTTCCAAAAACTTCGTTAGCTGAGCAAGAATTTCGTCTACTGTCGGGCGAAATTTTTCAGGGGTATTAGCCAAATCAAGTTTGATTGCGTCTGACATGGCGATTCTTCTCCTTTAAAGTACAATTCTATTCTTTAAGCACAAATCCCGATTGTCGATGGCTTTATTATAGCACTTCATTCCCCAAAATGAAATAGAAAAATACTGCCTTTCGCGCAACTTTGATTTGCCTTTTAGCAACGATCCGTTTCTTTTATTTGTCCTTTGAATGCCTTATAATAGCATTAGAAACATAATCTCGTCCAGAAATCACAAAATAGGTATACGAAAAAGGAGCATCACCATGAATACGATTCTTATATCAAAATATTTACAATATTTACGCAAAACACAACATCTCACGCAAGATGACTTAGCAAATGAACTTGGCATTTCACGACAGGCAGTCTCAAAATGGGAAACAGGTACAGCACTCCCCGATTTGGACAGTCTGCTGCGGCTTTCCAGGCGCTATAATATGACAATCAACGACTTGTTAGAGCCGAAGATATCGCCGCAGAAGATTACGGACTTTGAACAGCTTTCTACACTTTCTGAAAAAGAATTACAAGAAGCAGTCCGGCAGTTCGACCACTCATCGATCGTGATCGCTTTAATGGGTGCATCCCCTGAGACAAACTGCCTTTTTGAAAAAATGTTTCCCGAGATTGACTATGAAACACTGCGAAATCAAATCGGCAGGATTCAAATTGAGCGCGTTGAGGAAATGCAGACCCAGATTCTTTGCATGATAAATCTACAGGCGGTTGGCAGAACGTAATAACTGTTCTGCCAGCCAAGCGCTATTTGCGGTAATACCACTTTTTCCAGTCATTGAGTCTGCCGCTTTTCTCGGCATCTCTTTTTGACCAGAACAAGACAACATCATTGATATCCCATGAGTCATATACTTTCCTGTATTGTTTTCTTTTATAAAGCACTGTTTTATCCGACCGCCGAACTTTCCTGTTCGCCTGTCGTTTTCCATACCTGCTGTCACCACAGCATTTCATCACAGGCGTTCGCTTATAGCTTCTGCTCATTATTACATCACCTGTAATACAGTATAGCAAACGCCTGCGCTTTACACAATTGATTTGTATCACTTTCCTAACATTCTAAACGCAGTCGCTATTGACCCTATCACAGCCAATTTCCTGATACAACCGCTTTCGCAGTTCCAATATATACGCTAAACTCTCGGAAATTTCCACAACTGCATGACTGGATTTATCTCTTGTCACGACTTCGATTTTATCTTCTTTTAAATTTCGGGGACTGACAATCACACGAATCGGCACGCCGATTAAGTCCGCATCCGCAAACATTTGCCCGCCCCTGACCCCCTCTCTGTCATCGTAGAGCACTTCGACCTTTTGTTTCATCAATTCTTCATACAAGTGGTCAGCCACGCTCTTTGTCTCTGCATCATCCGGGCGAATACAGCAGAGGTGAACCTCCCATGGTGCAATCGTAATCGGGAAGATTGGTCCGTATGCATCATGTCTTGCCTCACACACGGAAGCTGCAAGACGCCCAACACCGATTCCATAGCAGCCCATAACGGGATAATGCATTGTCCCATCCTGAGCTGCAAACTGCATGTGCATACTCTCCGTGTACTTTGTGCCGAGCTGAAATATATTTCCGACCTCAATCCCTCTCCGGATTGTCAGCGCAGGCTTTTTGCAGCATGGGCAGATGCCGCCCTCCTTTACTTTTGCAATGTCGGCAAAATCAATCTCCCCAAGCGCTCTCTCCAGATTCAGACCTATGAAATGATAACCTTCCCTGTTTGCGCCTGCCACAAGGCTGTTTATCCCTTTTAAGGATAAATCAAAGTAACATGCAGCCTGTTTCGAAAGCCCATAGGGTCCGATATAGCCTGCTGCCAATGGCGCATCCGCTGTAATTTCAGCCGCATGAAGCTCCTCCCCGACGAGATTGCGGAGTTTGGTCTCATTTACCTCATAATCTCCGCGCACAAATGCCACTACATATGCCTGATCCGCATTTTTCTGATAGACGACCGCCTTGCATGATGCGGAAACGTCTGTCTTTAAATATTTGCAGACCTCCTCGATTGTCTTGCAGTCCGGTGTCGCGATCGATTCAAGCGGCAAAACATCGCCGCAGGAATCATTTTCTACAATGTTCTTTGCAGCTTCCATATTTGCCCTGTAATCACATTCCGAGCATAATACAATCGAGTCCTCCCCCACCTCGTTCAACAATATATACTCGTGAGACAAATTACCGCCCATCATTCCGGCGTCCGATGCGACTGTCACCACCTCTGGGATTCCGACGCGCTGAAAAATGCGGTTGTAAGCGTCATAGCATTTCTGATAATACCGATCCAAATCCTCCTGTGAGGTGTGAAACGAATACGCGTCCTTCATCGTAAACTCGCGCACCCGTATCATCCCCGCCCTTGGTCTGGCTTCATCCCGAAACTTTCTCTGAATCTGGTAAATCATAAAGGGATACTGCTGATACGACTGCCCGTACTCCCGCAC
>CAMWJQ010000420.1 GCA_947174615.1 uncultured Lachnospiraceae bacterium | reverse complement strand
TTCTGAAACAGTCTCAAAAACATATCCCAGATACTGCTGCGGTTTTCGTCAGCTTCTGTCTGATAGGGCGTTAGCTCTACAGGGTACCAGCCTATATTTTCATCATAGACTTCCACCCAGGCATGGGCGTTTCCGTCCGACACATCATAGGAGATGACAGACTGCTGGGGCGGCATGATTTCTGAAACGGTATTCGCAGAATCAATGCCTATTCGGTTATAGTACTGATCTGCATCATGGTCAGTCAATGTACCGTCCTCGGCAATCTCCATGGCATCGACTGCATAGCCTTCAACATAGCGCGCAGGAATCCCCATATACCGCAGAATCAGTACCGCAGCGCTCGCATAGTGGGCGCAGTAACCCTTTTGTTTTTCTGTCAGAAAATAATTCACAAAATCCTTTCGTCTTGGTGTGACGCCGGGGCTTAAGGTGTAAGGGAACTTCTGCTGGAAGCAGCCGCGCAGCTGGCTGATGATTTCCTGTGCGGTTCCGGAAAGACCCGTCTCCCTGCAAAAGTCGGCGATAACGCTCTGATTTTCCTCTGGGATGTCCAGCCAGATATCATTTTCTAAAGGCGCTGGTTTTTTGATGATATGTTCAGTAAGCAGCGGATAAAAGGTATATTCCAGCGCCATCCCGTGGCGCAGGATTTTATCCGTATCTGTGGAATAATAGGGCAGATACACGCCTGCCGGCGCAGCCACGTTCCGAATTATCATCACACCGCGAGCATGGTCAGGAAGGGCGGCATAATAGCCCATCTGCAGCAGTGAAGCAGTTTCTTCGTTCCACGCGTCTGCGCGCAGCGCTTCATCCAGAATGCTCCAGTTATTTTTATAGGGACGGTACTGGGCGCCCACAAAATTTTTCAGATAAATCCGGTCATAGGTGTAAGGGACAAACTCCAGTGTCAAATCTGTCTCGTAATCCAGCCGGACCGAGTTGACACCGCCAAGCCGCCCGTTGACAAGTCCGCCTGTCGTCGGGTAAAAGTTGATCAGACCCATCACGCCGAGCAGATAAAAATTCTCCATAGTGTCCATGGTGTGAAGCTTAAAGGCGCTTTTGGGGTGTGCTGCAAGATATGCATTTTTAGGCAGCGCAAGTTCCACGATGCCGCAGATAATACTGCATAACAGAAGGACACAAAGCAGAGCCGCCGCCGCGGCTCTGCCGGAAAAGCTGCCTGAAAACCGATGTTTCTTCGCCGCTTTATACATGGATTTCCGGTAAGGCTTTGCGTTGGTATTCTGCATCTGATACTGGTTCAGACGGAAAATGTAGATTGCAAAAATCCCCGCCGCATACAGGATGACATAGCCCGCCGAAGGTTCGCGTTCCAGATAAATTGGCACAAGCAGGAAAAAGCCGGAGAAAATGAATGCAGGCAGACAGTGCATTTTTCGCGATATCAGTCCGTTTGTAAGGCTGCACCCAATCAGTGCGAAATAGCACATGGCGACGGAGATGGCAAGGGAGTGGTTTTCGACCTGCTCGGCATAGCTCACCTGTGCACTCGTCTCAAAAAAGGAAGTTGCGGCGGCGGAAATATCGTTCAGGATGCCATAAAATCCACTGCTGACATAGGTCTGCAGCCCCATTCCGGCGTTGAGTACGAGCACAAACAACAGGATATAACCCAGATTTTCCCACCATGAAGAAAAATACAGGGAGGCACAGTACAGCGACACAAGCAGCGCAGCGATAAAAAAGAACCATTTTTCATAAGTGATACCAAAAGCAGATAACATTCCGCCAAGACTTCCCACAACGATGGCAAACAGGAAAAATGTGCGCACGAAAAAATCCGACCACCGTTTTTCCTGTCGCTCGCAAAAGTCACCGGATAAGAAAATTCCGTCGGACAATGCTATTTTTTCCTGTTGTTTTCTATTCTTACGTATTATATTAACCATGAACACAAACCTCCAATTGTACAGAGTCATCCTCCTGCATTAGACACAGATAGCTGTCCAGCTGCGGATAGTAGTTTTTCATATACTGCTGTACCATATTGCTGCTGTGGGATTGTAAGTCTGTCCGGAAAATTGCGCAGAATGCCGCATCGAGCTCTTTTTCGCTGGCACAGGAGTGACTGGCAAAAGAAAAGGCGCGGTTATCCCAGATGAGCAGCCGTAGGGCTGTCTGCCCTTTCATCAGATCGCGGATTTTGTGATAGCCCTCTGTCAGCAGTTTTTCCGCATTGGGTTTTTCTGGTGGGAGTGCAATCAGTACAATCAGCTCGCTGCCTGCAAGCGCGGTTCTTTCTTTTACCATCAGCTCCGGCTGACGCGCTGAGAGTTTCCAGTGAATGTCCCTTGGGCGATCGCCTGGCTGGTAGGTGCGGATGTCCGTGACTTCACTGTAGTCGCTGCCTTTCTGCTGGCTCTCCGACAGTTCGGCTGCACCGGAATAGGTGTCGGGAAGTACGGATTCTTTTGCGTTTTTCTGTTTTGGGAGCACAAAAAAGCTGCATTGCATATTGCATGGCGCATGTATCATAAAAATACCCAATAAGTCAGCAAGTACAAATTCCTGACAGACAAAGACAATCTGCCCTAAATCTGTGACAGTGACTGTCATCTGAAACTGCTTTTTCCCACGGGGAGGAACGGACAGCAGAAGCTTTTGCGTGTCTGAAGTGCCGTAGAATGCATTTCCGACAGCAAGCATCCATGTCCCGCGCAGGGCGCACAGCATACTGGGATTGTCAATTAAAAAATTGACACATATGTCATCTTCCTGCCGGATGACATCCCCGGTATTTTTATCAGTGAAAATAGTGCCTGTAAGGGAGTCTGCAAGTTTCCATGCGGTGAGAAAAGAGAGCGGTACAAGCGTTGTGAGGATCACCCCCATAATAATAAAAAAGTATCCGCGCAAGGAGAGAAAGAGCAGGATATTTCCGAGATAAATAAATAGAAATGCTGCCGCATGCAGAATGGACAGCCGCACTTTTTTCTGTGTTGCCGCTTGGGTAAACATGGTAATCCTCCGTGTTCGTTTTATAAGGGCGTTAAGAGACTCTATGCCTGCGATTTTCTTCGCTGTGTCTGAACAATGATATGCTGTCCTTGTCACAGGCAATTTCCGGGCAGTGCATTAGAGCTTTGGACACCGCACCGTCTCAAGCAGCCTGCCAACTGCCGCCGCTGCTGTGACGCCTTCTGCGCGGGAGCGTGCGCTCAGGCGGACACGGTGGCAGAGCACATCGCAGAGGACGCTCTGCACATCCTTTGCAGTCACAAAATCTCGCCCCGCAAGCATTGCCATCGCGCGCGACATGCGCAGCAGCGCGATGCCGGCACGCGGGCTTGCACCGAGTGCAAAAAGCGGATTGCTGCGCGTATCTTCCACTAGATTTACGATATACTCATAAATGGAATCATCCGTAAAAATGCGCTCTGTCTGAGTCTGGATATCCTTCAGTTCTTCAAGGGAAAGCACGGGGGGAATGTCGGAGAGCCGTTTCCAGACTTCGCCTTTTAAGAGGGCAACCGCATCCTCATGC
>CAMWJQ010000419.1 GCA_947174615.1 uncultured Lachnospiraceae bacterium | reverse complement strand
GGATTATCGCAGCATATCAGAACGAGAAGTACAGATCGTTTGGCGCAGAAAACTTTGCAGATGCATCCAGACAGGCAGTGCTGGATATGATTGCAGATATCGATCAGGCGTTTGCAGGTGCCGACAGATAAACAGATACGGAGGTAAAGGGGAAAATGGAACAATACAAGAAAGAGTTTATTGAGTTTATGGTGGACAGCAATGTGCTGCGGTTTGGAGAATTTACGTTAAAGAGCGGGAGAAAATCCCCCTTTTTCATGAATGCAGGCGCCTATGTCACAGGTTCTCAGTTAAGAAAGCTCGGTGCGTACTATGCACAGGCAATTCATGACAATTACGGCACTGATTTTGATGTCCTGTTTGGTCCGGCGTACAAGGGCATTCCGCTTTCGGTGGCAACAACGATGGCTTTCAGCGAACTCTACGGCAGGGATATCCGGTACTGCTCAAACAGGAAAGAGATCAAAGACCACGGCGATGTGGGAATCCTTCTTGGCAGTGATCTCAATGATGGGGACAGGGTGGTGATCATTGAGGATGTCACGACCTCAGGTAAATCCATCGAAGAAACATTCCCAATCCTGAAGGAGCAGGCAAATGTGGACGTGGTGGGACTGATGGTGAGTCTGAACCGTCAAGAGCGCGGCAGGACACAGAAGAATGCGCTCGCAGAAATCCGTGAGGTGTACGGGATTGAGACGGGAGCGATCGTCACAATGGAAGAGGTCGTCGATCACTTGTACAACAGAAAATATAATGGCAGGGTGCTCATTGATGATAAGATGAAAGAAGCGATTGACACCTATTATGCCCAGTATGGAGCAAAATAAGAAATGGGGGATCAGGATGGACGAGAGGATTTATAAGACTATGGGGCGTTCAGGTGCGCTCTCGATCGTGCTGGGGGTGGTATCCATTGTCGTAGGACTGACGAGCGGTGTGATGCTTCTGATCAGCGGCGGCAGGCTTTTGGCAGGCAAATCAAAGATATTATTTTAGGGCAATTCCTAAGCAGGGTGGGCATTTCAGACGGAATGCCCATTTCCCATGCAGATATAGCGGGGGCATTTGATGTTGAAGATATTTGGCAAGGAAGGATATATATTTACAGATAAGAAAAATCCCAAGTGGGGTATTATGTCATCAATACTGGGGCTGATCGCCGGTGTTTCTGTCTGTCTGGCAGTGTATCTGACGTATTTGAACGGAGGGACTGCCTTCATGCAGTATGGCGCGGTCGTGCTGCTTGCCATGATTTATGCGGCGGCAGGGCTGGCTTTGGGAATACGTTCGCTGATGGAGAAGGATATTTTCAGAGTGTTTCCGATCATGGGTATTATATTAAATGTGATGACGATGGCAGTAAGTGGTATAATAATATATTTAGGAGTGAGTTAGAGATGGATATTATAGAAGAGAGATATGAGCTTTCCTGTGGCAGAGTCAGAGAAATTGCGGCATTGCAGGATGTGGCGCCGGATTACAAGGATTATTTTAAAAAGACGGCAGATTTTATCCTGCTGGTGACAGCTATCTGTGGCAATAGAACGAAGAAAAAAAGTTTGGAGGAGCTGCGGTCAGAGAACAAGGCATTGTATCAGGATATCTGTGGTTCGAACTATGATGTCAGCTATGCCAATCCGGCATATGCCTGCGAGAAGTTTGGTCTTGAGATGGGCAGGCTGCTCTCCTTTTTGTACACGGAGATGCGGGCGATGATACCATGTGCCTTTGAAGCCGATTATGAGGGGATGGTCATCCGCATGGAGCTTTTTGTGGAGCTTTATAATGCATTTGCCTATCTGGAATCCGAGACAGAGCTGCTCACGCTGCCAGAGGAGACGGCAGTGCCGAGTGTGGATGATATCCGGGATACAATGTATTGGTTTGTGAGTGATTACTCTGAGAACGCCTATCGGGAAAAGATGTGCAAGCTGGTTGATGCAGATTATGATTTTGCCGTCAGAATCGTGATGGACAGCGATTTGAACGATTTGTCATATCTATATCAGTATGGGGAATATGTGTCGCCGGAAATTGAGGAGATGGCGAGGTATCTAAATTCACTGCCGGAGGAGCGCATACAATTGATGGCGGATACTTATACAGAGGGATACCGTTTGGGATTTGTCAAGGCACATATCGATCTCAGCACAAAGCAGACGGTGGATCTTCATTATATGCTGGGATTTGAGCGCGTGGTGCGCGCAGCGATTAAAAATTTTGAAAAAATGGGATTGAATCCGACGATCTATAGATGTCTGAACACCATTTTTAATAAATCAGTGGTACGTAAAAACGGCTTTTTTGGCGCAGATGCCAACAAACAGTTCCTATATGACCACAAGGATGATAATGCGCTGTTTCTGGACAAAAAGCTGATGAACAGGAAGCTTGAAGTGCTTCGGCTTGCATGTGAACAGGTGAAAGAGAAGGCGTTAGTGTATGCAGGACCCGCAGTGATCGAGGTGTTTGGGGAGACCCCGTTTGCGCCGGCGCCAAAGAGTGAGGTGTGCAGGCTCAGCCCGGAGCAGCAGAAAATGTCGGCAGAGCTGCAGGGGGCGTTACAGGGGATTCTTAGCCAATATATCAATTTTGAGGAGCGGAGCTTCACGATTATCGCGTTCCCTGTTCCAAATATCGGAGAGCGTTTCACAGAGATTTTTGATGAGACCATCCGATTAAATACATTGGATTATAAGACGTATGAGCGCATTCAGTCAACCCTCATCGACACGCTCAATAAGGCGTCTTATGTAGAAATCAAGGGTATGAATGGCAATAAGACCGATCTGCGCGTTGCGCTTTATCGGCTCTCAAATCCCGATAAAGAATCCATCTTTGAAAACTGTGTGGCAGATGTCAACATTCCAGTCGGAGAAGTGTTCACCTCACCAGTGCTTGAGGGCACAAACGGAAAACTTCATGTCAGCCGCGTGTTTTTGAACGAACTGGAATACCATGATTTAGAAATTGATTTTAAGGATGGTATGACAGCGGCATACACCTGCAGGAATTTTGAGGATGAGGAGAAAAACAAGGCATATATTAAGGAAAATGTACTGCGAAATCATGATGCTCTGCCGATGGGAGAGTTTGCAATCGGAACCAATACGACAGCCTATATGGCTGCCAGGAAGTATCATATTGCCAATCTTTTTCCGATATTGATCGCGGAGAAGACCGGACCGCATTTTGCAGTGGGCGATACCTGTTATTCCAGAAGTGAGGAGGTTCGGGTGTACAATGAGGATGGAAAAGAGATTGTGGCAAAGGATAATGCTATTTCGATCTTGAGAAAGACCGATCCGTCCAAGGCATACTTTGCATGTCATACAGACATTACCATTCCCTATGATGAGCTGGGATCTATCACGGCGTATGACAAGGATGGCACAGCGTATGCAATCATTGAGAATGGCAGGTTTGTGCTAGAGGGCACGCAGGAGCTGAATGCACCATTTGACAAGTAGGCAAAATCATTAAATTTGTCAAAATTTAGAAGAATTTATTGACATATGAATGTATTGTTTGTACTC
>CAMWJQ010000418.1 GCA_947174615.1 uncultured Lachnospiraceae bacterium | reverse complement strand
CTCTCCACTTCCGGAAGCCTCAGCGGCAGCTCGCTCTCGTCAAGCGGAACATATCCGCAGCAAGGGCATTTTACTATAGGAATCGGCTCGCCCCAATAACGCTGACGTGAAAATACCCAGTCGCGGAGCTTGAAATTGACCTTTCTATGTCCGATCCCTTTCTCTTCCAGCCACTTTGTGATTGCTTCCTTGGCATCCTTTACTTCCATTCCGTCGAGGAAATCCGAATTGCAGAGTTTTCCTGACGCAACATCCGTAAATGCCTCATTCTGGACATCGCCGCCCGCAACGACTTCTATAATAGGAAGTCCGAATTTCTTTGCAAAATCCCAGTCCCTTGTATCGTGTGCCGGAACTGCCATGATTGCGCCTGTTCCGTATGACATCAGTACATAGTCTGAAACCCACACCGGAATTTCCTTATTATTGACAGGATTAATCGCCGAAATGCCATTGATGCACACCCCTGTCTTGTCCTTTGCAAGCTCGGTGCGCTCAAAGTCAGACTTCTTGGAAGCCTGCTCGCGGTAGGCTGCAATCTCATCATAGTTTCCGATCTCAGCCTTGTATTTCTCGATCAAAGGATGCTCCGGCGAGATGACCATGTACGTCGCGCCAAACAATG
The DNA here is from genome assembly GCA_947174615.1 of uncultured Lachnospiraceae bacterium. Lineage (GTDB taxonomy): Bacteria > Bacillota > Clostridia > Lachnospirales > Lachnospiraceae > COE1. The sequence continues at coordinate 2,915 of CAMWJQ010000418.1, read as the reverse complement.
TATCTGGTCTTGTCGTATAGATTAACAGGGTCTCGTCCTTGTCCTTAATCTTGAACTCCACCTCGGCGCCCTCGGAACGTCCAATCCAGTTTTTCTGGGAAACTTTAACCTTTTCAATATAGTCCACATGGTCCAGCCCTTCGATTAATTTGTCGGCGTAATCCGTGATCTTGAGCATCCACTGGGACTGCATCTTTCGAATGACTTCAGAGCCGCAGCGCTCACACACGCCGTTTACAACCTCCTCGTTGGCAAGACCGACCTTGCATGAGGTACAGAAGTTAATCGGCATCTCGCTCTTGTAGGCAAGCCCTTTCTTGAAAAGCTGTAAGAATATCCACTGTGTCCACTTGTAATAGTTTTCATCGGTGGTATTGACTTCTTTTGTCCAGTCAAACGAATAGCCGAGCGCCTTTAACTGGTTCTTGAAATGCTCCACATTATTCTTCGTCACAATCTTTGGGTGAATCTTGTTCTTGATCGCATAATTTTCTGTCGGGAGTCCAAACGCATCCCACCCCATCGGGAACAGTACGTTATAGCCCTGCATTCTGCGCTTTCTTGACACGATGTCCATCGCCGTGTATGGTCTGGGATGCCCTACGTGAAGCCCCTGCCCTGACGGATACGGAAACTCTACCAATGCATAGTACTTTGGTTTTGTCTTATCCACACCAACCTTGAAGGCTTCCTCCTTGTCCCATATATCCTGCCATTTTTTCTCAATGTCCTTTGGAGAATACTCTTTGCTCATCTCTTTTTACTCCTTTACAACGCCCTTCTTTCGCAAAGGACGCTTATTTTTCTAATATTTTCGAGGCGAAATACTCATGTGTTATTGTATCGCACTCATTTTTAGATTGCAAGTTCTTATTGTATATCAATCCATTGCCGCATTCCTGTTGCGTCGATCGAAAATTACTGTTTTTCCATCGCATATCCGACATCATTTAAAACATAATTACTCATACAAATATTCAATACTTGTCCATTTTCACGAATGCTTCATTCCCACCGCCTTGATAATCAGCTCTGCACACTGTGTCTTGGTAAAAGCACCTGAATCGAGAGAGAGGGTATAGTTCTCGACTTTTCCCCACTCCTGCTGTGTAAAGTATCGGTGGTACGTGGCTCTTGAGCGGTCTTTTTGCTCGAGTTCTTTCCGGATGCGCTCTGCCTGGTCGGTCACGCCCTCATGGCGCTGAACCCGCTTTACACGGTGCTCCATGCTCGCGTGAATAAATACATGGAAGGCATCCTCGCGCGCTCTGAAAATATAATCCGCGCCGCGCCCGACGATCACGCAGTTTCCCTTCTCGGCAATGCTCTTAATCACTTTTTCCTGCGCCTCCCTGATTTCCTCATAGGGAACTTCCGATTTCCTATAGTGCGGCACAAAGCCGCTCTTCATGTCAATATAGTCCTGATCGGACATATTTTCGCCGTTTTCCAGAATGAGCTTCTCGTCAATCCCCATGCTGCCCGCCACGGACGCCACGATTTCCTTGTCATAAAATGCATATCCCAGCTTCTCTGCCAAAAGCCTGCCTACTGTATGTCCGCCGCTTCCTGTCTGCCTGCTGATTGTAATGATCATGCCTACCGCCCCCTGTTCTATTTTTCATTATCCCTGTACACGCTGTTTTTTCAAAGATGCTGTTGTAGTTATTTTACCCTATCTGAAAACGGTTGTCTATCACTTTGTCCCGCCAGCCTTAAAATTATAGACCGGCTTGATGACTTTTTCAATGGTTACAGTATTGCTGATTACCTGCAGCATATCCTCAATCTTTCGATACGCAAACGGCGATTCGTCCAAGGTGTCTTTATTTATGCAGATCGAATAGATTCCTTCCATTGCCTTTTTAAATTCGGATACAGTATGGTGTTCCTTCACCTCGGAACGCCTGTATACCCGCCCGGAACCATGCGGTGCGGATTCATTCCACTCTGCATTGCCAAGCCCTGTTCCCAAGATGATTCCGTCACGCATATTCATTGGAATGATCACCTTCTCCCCTGCCCTCGCACTGATTGCGCCTTTTCGCAAAAGCGGTGTATCCCCCGAAAAATCAATATAATTGTGAATGCAGGTATAGCTGTCAAGCACTTTCCATTTCATGCCCCGCACAATCTCGTCTATCATTGCCTCCCTGTTAAGCCGCGCAAACTCCTGCACAATTTCCAAATCATGCAGATAATCCGCCAGCAGTTCTCCCTCCAGACAGGTCAAATCATATGGCGCATGCCCCTGCTTTTTCATCTGGGACGCTTTCTGACCTTCTTTTAAATAATACTCTGTCACTTCCATTCCGAGGTGACGGCTGCCGGAATGAATCACGAGGTAAAGCGCGCCTTCCTCGTCTTTATCCACTTCAATAAAATGATTGCCGCCGCCAAGCGTTCCGATGCTGTGCTCTGCCTTCGCCTCCTCGACTGCCTTGAAACAGCGCAGCCTGTGAAGCGCTGCCCTGTCGCTGAGTTTGTGGCATGTCTTTCTGACTGCGCCCCCGACGGGAACATGATCGCGAATGATGGTATCCAGCTTCTGACACTCAAGACGTTTTGCTTTCACTTTGGCAAGTTTCATACCGCAGCCAATATCCACACCCACCAGATTCGGCATCAGGGAATCCCCCACTGTCATCGTCAGCCCGATTGTTCCTACTTTACCGGGGTGTACGTCCGGCATAACACGAACCTTACTGCCTGCGGCACTTGGGTGGTCGCAAATCATCTGAAGCTGTTTGCGCGCGTAATCATCCATCCTGTACTGCTCATTTTCTGTCGTGTAGACAATTGCATTTGTGTATTTTCCATATATTGTAATCATAAAATCTCTATTCCTTTCAAAATCTGCTTTTATTTATTGCTATGTGATCATGCTGTGCACATATTTGCTCATACTATATAGG
>CAMWJQ010000417.1 GCA_947174615.1 uncultured Lachnospiraceae bacterium | reverse complement strand
AGATTGCAGTCAACATCCTCCTCTGGCAGACCTTCCATGTCAAAGTGCATTACAAGAAGTTTCTTTCCCTGTGCGGCGTCTACGCTGAAACCTGTGTTATCACCGGGATACGCACTGCATACCTCAAACGATTGATAGCGGATGATCAGATCGTCAATTCCCAGCTCTGCCGCAAAATCAAGATCCGCTACAAACTGTATCGGTTCTGCTGCTTTATCTGTCTCAGCTTCCGTTGGAGATGTATTTTGATTTGCTTCCTCCTCCGCCTGTGCCACATCCGTTTCGGGCTCAGTCTCTGCTGCTGTATCTGTCTCAGCTTCGACAGCTTCCTGCCGGGCTGCCATTGCTGCAAGCACTTCCTCCTCATCTGCAATCTTATAATTGTAATTGGATGAATACTTTAGCAGCAATCCTGCCGCATATTCCGTAATGATGTCCGACTGCTCCGCCGTAAGCTCTGGCATGGCATCTATGCAGCCGGTCAGCAGCATTGCAGACATGGCAAAAAGCCCTAAAACCTTTCCCTTTTTCAAATCAACACCTCCATATTTATTTGGTTTCAAGTTCAAACCAGAACTCTACACCATTGGTATAATTGATAACACCGTAACGCTGATTCATGGATTCCATGATTGCCTTTACGATGGATAATCCCACTCCACTGCCGCCGTATTCCCGCGTCCGCGCCTTATCTACCTTATAGAATTTCTCCCATATATGTGAAAGAGACTCCTCTGGTATTGGCTCTCCTGTATTGAACACGCTAATCCGTACTTTGTCGGCATTCTCCTGTTCAATTAATTGATATTTAATCTCGATGATCCTATCACCAGACACATGATTCATCGCATTGCTAAAGAAGTTGCGTATAATCTCTTCTGTCTTAAATTCGTCTGCCCACACATAGATCGGCTCAGATTCATCAAGCCTTAACTTCACTTCATTCTGACCAATCAAAATCTCTGCCGATGCAATAAAATTACGAACGAGTGCGGTAATATCAAAGCGCTCCATAGTGACAACATCATTGCCAAATTCCAGTTGGTTTAAATCAAGCAGCTTTTTGACCATCGTATTCATTTTCCCAGCTTCATCTACAATCACTTCACAGTAGAAATTTCTGCTTTCGACATCATCATTGACGCCTTCCATGAGCCCCTCCGCATATCCCTGTATCAATGCAATCGGTGTCTTTAACTCATGGGATACATTTGACAAAAATTCTTTGCGCATCTCATCAATCTGTTCTTTTTTCTCTATATCCCGCTGAAGTTCATTGTTTGCGGTTTTTAATTCCGAAATTGTCCTTTCTAAGGTACTTGAAAGTTCATTGATATGTCTGCCAAGCAGATCAATCTCATTTTGTCCACGGCTTTCATACTTGGTCTCAAAATTGAGTTTTGTCATTTGTTCGGAAATATTTTTTAACTCCATTATCGGCTTTGTGATCCTAGTTGACACAAACCAGATCAACACTGCACTGATGACTGTCGCTATAAATCCCACATACGCCAAAAATCGGTTGGACAGCTTCACACTATCTCGTATACTCTCGATAGGGGAACGTATGAGAAAGAGATTTCCGTTGTTCAAAACTCCCCACATTTCCAGATACTCCGTAGACGTAGACTTGTCCATGACCGTTGCCATATAATAATTCGTCCCCACATCCAGATAGGTTATATCGCTTCCCGGTTTGAAAAAATTATCGTATAGCCTGCGCATCAGCTTATCTGCATCCCTCGTGTTGGATTTTACGGTATTGGATGCAGCATCAATCACTAACAGTCCAATATTGTACATATCACAGGTTTTACGCAGTTCAAGATCATATTCCTCTGAAGTGATATCCCCATATGCCATAACCTCATTCATCCTGTAATAGGCATCCTTTATGGCACTCTTTTTATTTTGGATATAAAATTTTTCCAAAAAACTATTGTTGATCACCCAGCAGAGAATGATCGTCCCCGCCATCACCGTGATAAAAATCAATGCAATTTCCTGTTTTATGGAATGTTTTTTCAGATGCTTCATTTTCAGTTTACAGCCTATTCCTTTCGTGTCATCTTTTCCATATATTTCTATCTATTTTATCATTTTATCTGAAAATTCATTCATCTTACCTCTAACTATTTTAACGCCCATATTAAAGAAAAGCAATACTTATTTTTCTACAGTATTTCTATTCCTTATATTTCCCACTGCTTTGGCGTGGGTGTGAAAAGTAACATATCTCCAGCTCGAAGTTATTCTTTTATTTCCGCATTGTCTATATGTTATTCTATCAAATACTCCATACTATTTCAAGGCATTCTATTATGAAAATAAATTCCATAACAACAGTTCAGCCTTCGGCTTCCTGTTGCAGGCATCCAGCCATACCAAAACCGCTTCGCGGTTGGTCTATACCATTCGACTATTGGTTTCATGACACAGAGCGAGACTGTAATGTATCTTTTCCAAGTTATTATCCAAAAGGAGTGTATCGTAAAGGAACGGGGACACCCCGAAAACGCAGGAGGACGGCGCAGACGGGGGCGCGGCGCAAGGGTAAGGGGCTTTTGTGGAGAGGTATCGGTGGGGCGGGTATTTTTTCAAAAGATGGATAAAAAGTTGGAAACTATCCTCTGAATGTGGTATAGTTAATAAAAGCCCATTGCAAAGTAAGGAGAGGTTTTTATGAGATACACACATTCATTCAATGGAAAGACCATTTTCTTTTTATGTAGTGATAGCATGAAAGATATAGCAGAATTCTTTTCAACTATATTGCAACAAGAAGATATGACACATGATGTCATTAACGATAAGAGGACAATTCAAATCGGATGGGGATTTTATAAAATCCAGCAAGTAGGCAATGAATATCAAGTTATGGCCTACGACTTGATGAATGACCCGTTTCAGACTGTAACAGAAGATTTGTCTTTGATTTTAAATATTTTATCTAAACAGCGGAAAGTTTTGAGTATCACAAAAGCCCAGCCAACAGAAACTTCATTCCAAGACACATTAATCGTACACAGGGCAGCAGTAAAGGCTCCACGGGTATACTTGCAGCGTAATGAGCCTGGAAATCAAAGTGACTCAGGCTGGTATATGGGAGCAATCGGAGTAAAAGCAGCAAATGACCCAAGCGAGTATGCCCGGATTTATACTTATCAGCTACTTAATTTTTGCAAGGAAGCGCTTTCTGTAATGCACCTGCCTATCGGCACAATCTGCATAATTGAAAATGGAAGTCTTATCGAAATTGTAGATGAGGATAACAACAAAATATTCTGACTTTAATCAAATTTTTCATTTAGTCGCTCGAAATCAACCGTCAATTTGACGCTCTGATTTTCGGGCGACTTTCTATTTCTCAAAATCCTAACGGGAGTTCGGCGCAAGGGTAACGTGCTTGCGCCCCTACCCTTGCCCGCGGCAAGGGCAAATCCGCCGTTGCCGCAGCCGCTTACCGGGCGGGGGAGAAAATCACCAACGAGTTTGACAGGGAAACCCACGACTACACCCACAAGGGCGGCGTTGTCCATAC
>CAMWJQ010000416.1 GCA_947174615.1 uncultured Lachnospiraceae bacterium | reverse complement strand
ATTCCATAGTTCATCAAATTCTTCTTTGGAAATAATCGTTGCATAGAAACCTTCTCCCCATACCTTTGCATTCAATTCCTCAGCGGTTGGGATGGGACACATTTCGATAACATCACGATATGGGTCATCATCAAGCTTTACTGTCCTGTCCTCAAAGACGTTGATCTCTCTAAGTATAAAGCGGTTATCCCTCAAATCCACTTCGTAAAAATATACCACAGGGAGATCATCAGATTCAAACTGCATAAACACCTTTACATATTCAATCTCGTTTTCCATTGACGATCACCTCGAAAAGATTTATAATTCGCAGTTGTTGACAGTTCTGGGGAATGGTATTACATCCCTGATATTTCCCATTCCGGTCAAGTACATCACGCAGCGCTCAAAGCCAAGACCAAATCCCGCATGTCTGGCGCTTCCGTAACGTCTCAGATCCAGATAAAAGTCATAGTCTGCTGGATTCAAATGGCATTCCTGCATCCGCTTCTCTAGCACATCAAGCTTGTCCTCTCTCTGGCTTCCACCAATAATCTCCCCAATTCCCGGCACCAGACAATCCATCGCTGCAACAGTCTTTCCATCTTCATTAAGTTTCATATAAAAAGCCTTGATTTCCTTTGGATAATCCGTCACAAATACCGGGCGTCCAAAAAGTTTCTCTGTCAGATACCGCTCATGCTCTGTCTGTAAATCGCAGCCCCATGATACCTTATATTCAAACGCATCATTGTGCTTCTCAAGCTCTGTGACGGCATCCGTGTAGGTGATATGTCCAAACTCTGAATTTGCCACATGCTGTAACCGTTCAATCAGCCCCTTGTCTACAAACTGATTGAAAAATGCCATCTCCTCCGGCGCGTTTTCCAGCACATAGTTGATAATATACTTGAGCATTCCCTCTGCGAGCATCATATCATCTTTCAAATCCGCAAAGGCAATCTCTGGCTCTATCATCCAGAACTCTGCCGCATGGCGAGTTGTATTGGAATTTTCCGCACGGAAGGTCGGACCAAACGTGTAGATATTTTTGAATGCCATCGCATAAGTCTCACCGTTAAGCTGTCCACTCACAGTAAGGTTTGTCGGCTTGTTAAAGAAATCTTTGCTAAAATCAACCTGACCATCCACCATCGGCAGATTTTTCAAGTCAAGTGTTGTAACTTGGAACATCTCACCGGCGCCTTCGCAGTCGCTTCCTGTAATCAGCGGCGTATGAACATAGACAAAATCACGCTCTTGAAAGAATTTGTGTATCGCATAAGCACAGAGCGAGCGCACCCGGAACACTGCCTGAAACGTATTTGTACGCGGTCTTAAATGAGAGATCGTCCTAAGATACTCAAAGCTATGTCTCTTTTTCTGCAAAGGATATTCCGGTGTTGAATCTCCTTCAATCTCTATATTCGCTGCTTGTATCTCAAACGGCTGCTTCGCCTCCGGCGTCAGTGTCACAATACCTGTCGCAATCACCGCTGCCCCCACATTGAGCTTTGAGATCGCTGCAAAATTATCGAGCTTGTCGCTGTATACCACTTGGAGCGGCTCAAAAAATGTCCCATCATTGATGACCAGAAATCCAAATGTCTTGGAATCCCGCTTACTCCTAAGCCAGCCGCCAACCGTCACCTCCTGGTCTGCATACTCCTTATAATTGCGCTGTAATTCACGTATGTTTATCATACTTGTTTTTCCTTTCTTTCATGAAGTATTTGAATGTATTTCCAAACAGAAAAAAGTCCATTCACTCTGCTTTCCATTATACCCTTTTCAGGCTATGTACGCAATCATGTCCGGACTTTTTCCTGAATATTTATTTACTGGGCAGCCTGCATCTGTGCCATCTCAATGATATCCGAAATCTCCATGCCAGATTTCTGTACAACAATTCTAAGCTCATTCAGCTCTTCCATCTTTTGCATTTCAACAAGTTCATTGAGTTCTTCTTTCTCTTTCTTGATGCGTGTAGAAAGCGCTTCGATCAGCTCTTCCTTCTGTGCAATTTTCTCCTGTAATGATTTCTTTACTCCTCTTGCCATAGTTGTTCTCCTTATACCAACACATAATTTTTTATTTTATATGTAAACATTATATGGACAAGAAAGGAATTTTATTCATACTTTTCTATTTTTTTCCACGTCTTTTCTTTTCAAAAAAGTGATCCACTTCTTTTTTTACAGTTTCCGGTGACATAGACTTCGACAGATATCCTTCAGGTTTGAGTGCGATTACCTTGCTCACACTCTCTTTGTCCACCTTGCTCGTCAAAAAGATCACTGGAATATCTGCAAATTCCTTCTCAGAGCGAATCATTTCCAACACTTGACTTCCATCGCAAACAGGCATCTCGTAATCCAGCAATACCAAATCTGGTCTGTCAAGCGTAATCCCCCGGATTGCAGACATTCCTGACTTTGCTGTAAGAACTTCATAATCATTGCCGAGCAAATCCGACATTGCCCTTAATATAAACTCCGAATCGTCTACTACAAGAACCTTTTTCTTATGACTGATTTCTGTCTTTTCCACTTTGTTTTGGCTCAGATATTTACTGACCTCAGCCATAGCATTCTCTGTAATTATCGAGACGCCACCCTCAGCCTGAAGCATATCCGACGCAGCCACACAGTATCCAAAGTATCCCTTTCCTGTATCAAACAGCAGACTGTACTGCGGACTCTGTTTCTCAAATATTTTTTGAAACTGCTCATACGTCAGCAGCTGTTCCTCCTTCAGCTCGAATTGATCAGAGTCTGGAAAATATCCCTTCATACGCTCTACAAGCTGCCTTGCAACATATCTTGAGGCATTCATCAGCATAACGCTCACAGCCTCAGAGCTTGAATCGATCACGCTGCCGATCGTGCTGACAATCAGCTGTTCCTCGAAAATCAGAAAAAACTCCCACCTCTTTTTATCTCTTGCCTTATAGATTAGACGATAATATATGCCATCGCCAAACTTCTCCCCGCCATAACAATTGCTGATTAAGCGTGCATCTAGCTGGAACATACTGCGCAGGAGACTGGCAAGCGTCTGTGACATCACTGCCTGTTCCTCCTCCGGTTGAAGATTCTCCCATTGTTTTACAGTCTCACCACTCACGATCGCATGATCCTCTATTAATGAATGTCCAATCAGCCAACCTGCACACACTCCCAGAAAATGATTGACAGAATCCGGTGAGTAATTGCTCAGCTCTAATTCCCTCTCAAGTGCCGGAATCGTCCTTTCACGAAAATTTCGATGAATGCGCCGATGTACCTCAAGTCCCGCATAATCTATCGAAACCATGTATACCTCTTCATCCGCAAAGTGTTTAAGGGCATGATCCCTGAAATACTTGATCGCCTCCTGACAGACCCATTGACTTTTCTCCTCCTGCTGTCCAAAATCAAACAGCTTGTTAAGAATACTGAACAGTTTCTTGTGTTCCTTGTCAACAATATCTACCCCAATATTATACCGTTCGTTCCATACTAATTGATTTCCCATGTGTTTTTCTCCTTTGCCCTCATAGTAACTGTTGATGAAATATCAATTTAAATA
>CAMWJQ010000415.1 GCA_947174615.1 uncultured Lachnospiraceae bacterium | reverse complement strand
GTGTAAACGCAGAGGAATTATACGCCTCACAAGACGTCTCAAATAGCAGTCACATTGAAAATAGTAACACGATTGTTATCGGCGAAAATACAACTGACGCGCCGGGCAGTAACGGAAGCTTTACGATTACAGCAGAAAACGGCTTTATAGAAAACAGTCCCCAGATTGAACCCGATCTCTGTGTCAGGGCAGACATTTCCTACGCTGAATTTAAAGTTTTGATGCAGACTGCCGATGATATTCTGGGCGGCGGATCACACTATGCATCAGAGTCCCTAATCCGCTATGGTCGCGTGCCTGTCACATATGAGGAGGCCGTCAAGCGATATGAGCTTGTGCAGACGTATGATCAGTTTACAGGCGGATATGCGCGGCTTTTCAGCGATTATGCGGCGGCAATGGCGCTTTCCATCCTTCCTGTTTTTCCAGCGGTAATCATGAGCATGAGGGACCGGCGGGCAAAGATGTCTGAGCTGATCTATATTCGAAAGACGTCGGGTGCAAAAATCATCTTTGTGCGCTATCTTGCAGTCACTTTTGCAGTCATGCTTCCTGTTCTCCTCTTATCGTATTGTTCGAACATCAGTATGTGGCATCTGTATCCAGGAGAGAAGCTTGACTATCTCGCACCGCTCAAATATACTCTGGGCTGGCTTATGCCCTCGGCAATGATCGTCGCAGCGGTCAGCATGTGCCTTACCGAACTGACCAATACGCCAATCGCCGTTTTGGTGTGCGGTCTCTGGTGGTTCATTGATACGAATCAGGGCATCCGATCTGTCTCAGCGTCGTATTCGCTGCTGCGTCTGGCGCCAAGACACAATGCTGGAGCGCTGTCCTATTTCAGGACGCAGGATTTTGCAGACAATCTCCCGCGGCTGTTCGCAAACCGCCTGCTTTTTGCTGGTGTATCCGTTGTGATTGTCCTTGTAACGATTGTTATTTACGAAGCAAAACGAAGGGGAAAACTGACATGGAAAAAATAAGTTCAATCGCCATCTATAATCTAAAGCATCAGTCCATTTTGCCCATTCTCGTGGCTGCCGCTGTCCTTTTGATCACGCCGGTTCTGTTTGGCGTCTCCCGCTTAGATTCGACGGAGGCGGCAGTTCCGCTTGAGCTGTTTGTCTCCCTGATTGGGATTGTCCTGCTCACGCCCGTTTTTGAGCCGGAACAGGACGAAGCGATTCACGATGTGGCGGCTTCCAAGTATGTCCGCACAAATTGGATCTATTGTATCAGAACTGTCTGTTCAGTTCTTTTCATCCTTGTATTTATTGGCGCATTCGCTGCCTATCTGTGGCTGCGTCAATGTGATGTGACCATCTGGCTGTATTTGGGAACGATCGCAAATGCAGTGTTTCTCGGCGCACTCGGCATGATGACTGCAGCGCTGACAAACAACACTGTCATTGCGTATATGATACCATTAATGTATTATGCACTGAATTACGGCGCTGGAACAAAGCTTGGGAATTACTTTTTATTTTCGATGCAGATTCCCGATTTTACACCGAAATTATGGCTGGGAATCACAGGCGGATTGTTGATTGTAGGCGCGCTGATCTCAAAAAGAATAGAGTAGAGAAATAACTGTAAAAGTTATTTCCCTCTCATTGAACCGTACGTACGGGTCTCGTATACGGCTCTACAACTTATATTCCAGCATTTCTCAGATAGTAATTTAAAGGATTGAGCAAACCAGCTCCGTCCTTTATTTTTGTTTCAAGCACTTCTGGATTGATAATATAATTTACAACATTCATTCCACTTCGCCTATACCAACCAAGTCTTGAATTGGCTGCTTTAAATATTGCTTCGTGGTCAAATCCACATCCATATTTCCGGTTTAGGCAGCAAAGGTTTCTGTATATTGTCTTAGGCGTTTTCCACTGCTTCAAAACAATTACTCTTATTTTATGCCTAAGCCATGCCCCAATCTCTTCCATAAACTGTTTCATCATTCCGATTCTAAAGTAATTTATCCAGCCCCTCACTATCTCGTTTACGCGCTTTATTGTATCTGCCAACGGACGGGCACACGCTTTATTTCTTTTGAGGTATTCACTTAATTTCTGTTTTAATTTCTTCTTCTTTTCTGTCGTGGGTTTTACCTTCCATTCTCCCCCGTGTTTCAGAAATGTAAATCCTAGATACTTACTTCTCGTTGGTCTAACTACTTTCGTTTTGCTCGCGTTTACTTTTAGGAAGAGTTTCCTTTCTATCCAGTCTGTTATGGATTTCATTACCCTGCCAGCTGCCATTTCACTTTTCGTGAATACTATTGTGTCATCTGCGTACCTCGTGAAACGAAGCCCTCTCTGTTCCAGTTCTTTATCTAACTTATCTAGGTATACATTAGATAACACTACTGATAATGGACCCCCTTGTGGCACGCCTGTCATTGTTGCTTTTTCCATTCCTTTTTCCATTACTCCTGCTTTCAGATATTTCCGTATCAGGTTTAATGTTGTACTGTCGTTTACCTGTTCTCTAAGAATCTGAATTAATTTGTCATGATTTACTTTATCAAAGAACTGCTCTATATCTATATCTACTACCCATTCATATCCCTCGTTCAGATACTCCAGTGCTTGGTTTATGGCATCATGGCAGCTTCTTCCCGGTCTGAAGCCATAGCTAAATTCGCTGAATATTTCTTCATATATTTCTGTGACTGGCTGGGCAATAGCTTGTTGTATTACCCTGTCTAAGACCGTTGGAATCCCCAGTGGTCTCATTTTTCCATTGTCTTTCGGGATATAAACCCTTCGTACTGGCTTGGGCATATAGGTTCGGTTTCTGATTGACTGGATGATTTCTTCTTGGTTTTCCCTGATGTATGCACCAAGTTCATCCACTTTCATCCCGTCAACTCCGCCTGCGCCTTTATTCGACACTACTTTCTTATAGGCTCTGTTTAGATTTTCCTTTGACGTAATCACATCAAGTAATTCCACTGCTGTTACTCCTCCGATTATTGTGAAATTTACGCACATCACCCCTCCCGATATAGATGGTATCCCTCGGTTACGTTCCTTCTTTTCCCATCCATCTGATTTCTGGCTCATGCATTATTCTCTTAATAATGATTTGTACTATAAATCGTTTCTGTCCTTCGGTTGTCACGCCTACTATGACTTCATCTGACTCCCTCCCTAAACCTTTTTCGACCATACCTTAGGTATGTGAGCAGGGTCTCCCGAGGTAAGACACTAATCTTTTGTTCCACAACCTCTTGATTTACAACTTCGGTTTACGTTTACCCTTAGGGCTTCGGTTTGTAATGCAACCTTACCCACCTAATCGCCTTATCAAGTTTCTGTTCGTAGGCTCGATAACTTTGCTACACCACTTCCTTCATCCATACCATTACTGATACCGACTTGTGGTTCGCTACACTTGGCGGTAAATACCCGTGACTGGACTTTCACCAGTAAGATTAATGCCATGCTCGGCACACATTGAAAAGAGGATAAAGTAGGAAAACCTACTTAGTGTCTGCTGATTAGGTTTAAAACACTTGATTTTACTGACTTTTACCGCACT
>CAMWJQ010000414.1 GCA_947174615.1 uncultured Lachnospiraceae bacterium | reverse complement strand
ATGGGAAAGAAAATATTTTACGATGGCTGAATGAGGCACTTGAAAAAGAGGAAAGTTAATGGATATGTGGCAACATTTTGGCAACAGAAAATCAGTAAGCCAGAATAATTGATGTAATTGAAGTAAATAACGGCGTGAATTTGCATAAAACTTAAACAAATACAGTTAATAACAACGAAGAACACGCCGAGTTCGAGTGAGAAGTAAAATCCTCGCAAGTCTTGAAAAATCAAGGCTTGCGGGGATTTTTTAATTGGCGGTGGGTACGATTTGGGTACAAATTTTTTAATCCAGCTTATCGTCTAGCAGACGGTGTTCTGTATCTTCCATGATTTGGTCGTGGAGCTGCTGAATACTGAGGTCATAAAAAGTATTTCCGTTTTGTTCGGGGTAAGTGTCCATCCAGCGGTCGTAATCCGTTTCAGCTTTAATAAGAGCTTCCCCGCGTTTTTTTGCATCTTTGATTTCATTGCATTTATCTACATCTTCTAAAAATTTCTCGTAACGCTGGCACCATGCATTCATCAGCGTCAGGGTTTCAAAACGTATGCCAACTGTATCATTCCCTTCATCGTCTTTGTACGCAAAAAGATGTCCGTTGTATTGACGGGCAATCTGGAATAAGCGGTGCATGGCTTTAATCATGTCAAAATCGGAATTTTCCAATACCTCCGGATTGACGGCAAGGGCATTTGCTATTTTTTCAAGTGATGACGGCTTGGGATTGCGCCTGCCGCTTTCGTAGGCACGAATATAGGCTTCGCTTGCACCAACCAATTCACCTAATTGTTTCTGGGTAAGACCACGCTCTTTGCGGATGCGGCGGATATTTTTTCCAACAGTCATAAGTCTGCCTCCTAAAGTTTTAACTGTGTATTTGCACTAAATCAATCATACCACATAAAGAGAAAAAAATAAAGCACAAAAGATATTGACAAGAAACAAAAGTTACGATATGATAAAAACGAAACATAAAGATACTATACAGAAACAAATATTAAGAAAGAGAGGAAATAATATGAATGAAAAGATTTACTACAATGCAGAGGATATTTCCAAGATGCTCGGCGTGAGCATGGGAAAATCCTACAAGATTCTCAGAGAGATGAACAGGGATTTGGCAGGCAGGGGATTTCTTACGATTGCAGGGAAAATTCCTGTGGAGTATTTCAGGGAGAAATGGTACGGGGCGGCAAAGGAGGCGGTTGTATGAGCTGTAATGCAAAGAAAGATCCAAACGGTACTTGGCGGATACAATACCGCTGGACGGATTGGACAGGAGCGAAAAAGAAGTCGCAGAAAAGAGGTTTCAAAACAAAGAAAGAAGCGGAAGAATGGTATGCGCATTTCTTATTGCAGCAATCTTCTGATCCAACAATGACACTTGCTGATTTTTGGGAGATTTACAAGGCAGATATGGAAAAGCGCCTGCGGAAAACTACCATGAAACAGAAGGAGTATGTGATGAATGATAAAGTCCTGCCTTATTTTGGCAAGACACCAATTAATGAAATCACTGCCCCTATGATAAGAAAGTGGCAGGGTGAAATGATGGAGAAAGGCTTCAAGCCTACTTATCTGAAAACCATACATAATCAGCTCAGCGCTATTCTGAATTATGCAGTCAATTTTTATGAGTTGCGTTCCAATCCATGCCGGAAAGCAGGAAGCATGGGAAAGAGCAGGGCGGATGAAAGACCATACTGGACTATGGAGGAATTTCAGAAGTTTTCGGATGCAATTATGGATAAGCAGGATTCGTGGGTTGCATTTCAGATTTTATTCTGGACGGGAATGCGTTTGGGAGAATTACTTGCCCTTCAGGTAAAGGACATAAATTTTGAGGAAGGCACGATTACCGTTGATGAATCACTTGCGAGGATTGACGGAGAGGATTTGATAACCGCACCGAAAACAGAAAGTTCCATAAGGGTAATTACCATACATAAGGAATTGCAGGAGGTAATCAAAGAGTATATTTCAACGATCTATCGGGTGAGAGCAGGCACACGTCTTTTTGCAGGACGGACAAAGAGTTTCTTTGAGCATGAAATGGAGAGGGGGATTAAGCTGTCAGGCGTGAAAAAGATTACTGTTCATTGTACCAGACACAGCCATGCAAGTATGCTCGTGCAGATGGGATTCAGTCCTGTCGAGATTGCAAAACGGTTAGGACATGGGAAAGTAACGACTACGATTGAAACCTACTGTCACCAGTCTATGGACGCACAGATAAAAATTGCGGACAGGCTTGGAAAAGTAGAAAGGGGTGAGGAAAATGGCGTGTAAACGTGAGGACAGGTTTCGGCGTAATACAATCGCTTTTTGGCTGAGTGATGAGGAAAAAGCCCAAGTGGAAGCGAGGATTATATTATCAGGACTTCCCAAAGGAGATTATTACCGCAAAGCTATATTAGGACAGGAAGCAGCGGTAACTGCCGGAAATTATATGTCCAACAGAGTTGCAAAAGCTTTAGAACAGGTATTGAAACAGATAGAAAATGGAGATACAAAAGATGAAAAAATACTGTTGGAATTGGTAAAGCAGTTGTTGGAAGTTGGACAGAATAGAAATGCTTCTGCTGGTAACAGAAGCACTTCGGAAACAGATTAAGTTGTTGGCGCAACTTAATCTGAGTGCAAAAAGGACAAGCCTCTTTACATAAATACGCAGATTTATTATAGCAGAGGCTTTTCCGGATGAAAAGGAGGGAAAGCTGCAAAATTGAATATTTTTTCAGAGGTAAAAGAACATCTGACTGCAAGGCAGACAGCGGAATACTATGGTCTGACAGTTAGAAGAAATGGAACTGCGTGTTGTCCGTTTCATGATGATAAGCATCCAAGCATGAAGATTGATAAAAATTACCACTGTTTTGCCTGTGGTGTCGGTGGAGATGTGGTTGATTATGTTTCGCGTATGTTTGGGCTGTCACAGTATGATGCAGCACTAAAGCTGATAGGGGATTTTACTCTGCCTGTTGATGCGAAAGGAAGTGCAGAGTTGAGTGTGCAGGAGAAAGAGCGCATCCGCAGGGAAAAGACAGAGCGTGAAAGGATAACACGCATTCAGGAACGATTTGAAAAATGGTGCAGTCAGACGATTGATATGTTGAGGAATTGTATCTTGGAGATTGACGATGTAAATCGTTTTCTCATTGGTAAACCGCCTGACATTATTTTTTCAGAGGATTATGCACAGATGCTCCACGCAGAGCCGCTTATCAATAACTGGCTGGATATTCTGTGTATGGGAGATGTTTCAGAGAGGCGGGAGCTGTTTTTAAAGGATAGAAAGAGGGTGGAGGAAATTGCAGGAAAAATCTGTGCAGGCAGAAAGCGAATTATGGAATGCAGTCGGGGAAGCGCTTGATGCAGAAATGAGTACCATAGAGGACGTGCTGGGGTCGCTTGCAAGAACACAGAAAGGGAATGTGAAATCTTCTATCGAAAATTGCGTGACTATTTTATACAGAGATCCGGTGCTGAAAGATGTCATATGCAAAAATGACCTGACAAATAAAATTGATATTGTAAAGCAGTTGTCGTGGAAACGGAATGGGAGC
>CAMWJQ010000413.1 GCA_947174615.1 uncultured Lachnospiraceae bacterium | reverse complement strand
AGATCTAGTACGGTCTCGTGGGCTCGGAGATGCGTATAAGAGACATGTGTAATACCTGCATTGACCTGTCCAACAGAGCTTGCCTGATTGACAGAAGCCTCCGCAATATTGCTCACAATTGTTGCGATATTTTCAACAGAACTCAAAATCTCTTCAAGCGCTGCTGCTGTCTCCACTGCAAGTTTTGAACCAACCTCTACTTTCTTGATCGAATCCTCAATCATCACAGCAGAATCTTTTGCCGCCTCAGCGGACTTGTTTGCAAGGCTTCGAACTTCATCTGCAACCACTGCGAAACCTTTGCCATGTACACCCGCGCGGGCAGCTTCTACAGAAGCATTCAGTGCAAGGATATTGGTCTGGAATGAAATATCGTCAATGACTTTCATGATCTTTGAGATATTCTCCGAAGACTCATTGATATCCTGCATCGCTGAAATCATCTGTTTCATCTGCTCATTGCCGCGGATCGCGCCATCTTTTGTATTCTGTACAAGCTCATTTGCCTTGTTTGCATCATCTGCATTGACTTTGGCACCATTTGCAATCTCCTCGATGGAAACTGTAATCTCCTCGATTGCACTTGCCTGCTGTGTCGTGCCTTGAGCCAGAGAGTTGCTTGCACTTGCAACCTCATTTGCGCCTGATGTCATTCTTGCAGCCGCATCGCGGATAGTAGACAGGTTTCTGTTGTTGTCACGAAGCATCTTCACAATCGCTGTACCGAGTGCATCCTCCTCACTCGCCTTCTTGTAAGTCGCAGTCAAATCACCCTCCGCAACTTGCTCCGTAATGTGAACCTGTTCTCCGATTGTCTTGATCATCAATTTAAAATCATCTGCCAGATCACCAAGTTCATCATTCGAGGTCCTCTCAATATGAACATTAATGTCACCATTCGCCATCTTTCTAGCAACTGTTGAAAGCGTGTTCAGCGGATACTGAATCCTCCTCTTTGTCACTACCGTCGCAAAGAAAATGCAGACAATATAAATAACTACTGCCATACCAACGATAAAGCTTTGTCTGATGGAAATGTAATTATTGATCGTCGCCCTGTCCTTTGATGCGCAGACCATTCCGACAATCTTATTCGTGGAATCCGTAACCGGAACGTAAAAACCATAATACAGTTCCCCATTAATCTCAAAATCATTTCTGGAGTACACTCTTCCTGCGTTGAGTACTTCTGCCACTACTTTAGAGTCTGCCTTTGTGCCAATGATCGGATTACCTTGTGCATCTCTAATAGTTGTTGCACGTCTGATATCGCCGAAGAACAAGGTAATCTCACCATTGTTTGCATCTGCATAGTTATCAACCAGCTCTCCCATCTCTTGAGAAAGATTTACATCACCTTTGTATAAATCCTCACCTTTCATGGAATACTCGCCAGACGACACGCCATCAAGAGCGAGCATCGTACCTCTTGCCAAAGCTTCCAGCGTTTTAAATGTCTCTGATTCCATGCCCTGTCTGAGTGTCATTGTCGAAACTGTTACGATAACAATGCACGCCATCATCATTGGCAGTGACACCAGTGCAATCACCAGCCATTTAATGCTAAACCTGCGTCCTGTTTTGTTTTGTTCGTTCATAAGTAACTTCCTTTCACACAATATTCTATTAAAATTTTTTAAGGCAGCCGTAGAGAATCCTTCAACTGCCCAACTGCTTAATCTCTATTTTAAATTGTTTCTCCGATTAAGTCAATAGTATATATTGTCTGCAAGTTACTTTTTTATAAGAAACTTACTTATGAACCCTTAAAATGCGAGATATTTTTTCATAGTACGCAGCGCATTTTTTTCCAGACGGGATACTTGCGCTTGAGAGATACCGATATATTCAGCAACCTCCATCTGTGTTTTTCCTTCAAAAAACCGAAGATTGATGATCTCATACTCCCTCTCATCCAATTTTTTCATCGCCTCACTTAGAGAAATATTCTCAACCCAGTTTTCCTCTTTACATTTTTTATCACTGATCTGATCCATTACATAAAGGGTGTCACCCCCTTCGGTATATACAGGTTCATACAGACTCATAGGATTCTGTATCGCGTCAAGTGCATATACGATATCCTCCTTGGGGATCCCGATCTCCTCAGAAATCTCCATGATTGTCGGTTCTCGCAAGTTTTTTTTGGTAAGATTTTCCTTGGCATAGATTGCTTTGTACGCCGTATCCTTGAGGGAGCGGCTCACGCGTATCGGATTGCTGGAATCCCTGAGAAACCGCCGTATTTCACCAATAATCATAGGGACTGCATAAGTCGAGAACTTCACATCAAGGCTGGAATCAAAGTTGTCGATCGCCTTAATCAGCCCGATGCATCCAATCTGAAACAGGTCATCGACATTTTCATTTGATTGCGAGAACCGCTTAATCACACTCAGCACAAGTCTTAGATTGCCTCTAATATACTCCTCTCGCGCCTGCATATCGCCTTGCTCTATCTTTTCAAAGAGAGCCTGTTTCTCTTCATTTTTCAAAACGGGAAGCTTCGCCGTATTTACACCACATATTTCAACTTTTCCAAGTGCCATATTTATTCCTCCTCCAAATTACTATGTCTTATAAACAACTTTGATTTACAAAACATATGTACAAGGATATAAACACGGCGGGCATCCCAATCTAGCTCACCATCTCTTTTTTTAGCCGCTTCATAATCTTCTTTTCAAGACGTGAGATATAAGACTGTGAAATCCCCAGATAATCTGCGACCTCCTTCTGCGTCATCTCCATATCATCAGGGTTATTCAGTCCGAATCTCAACATGATAATCGTTCTCTCCCGCTCCCCCAGCTTCGAAATAGCCCGTTTTAACTGGCTGCGCTCCACCTCAGTCTCCAAATCTTTATAAATCACATCCTCATCTGTACCAAGGATATCTGACAACAGCAGTTCATTGCCATCCCAGTCCACATTTAAAGGTTCATCGATTGACACTTCCAGTTTGGTCTTATTATTTCTTCTCAGATACATCAAAATCTCATTTTCAATGCACCGTGACGCATAGGTCGCAAGTTTGATATTCTTACTGCGGTTAAAAGTATTGATCGCCTTAATCAGCCCGATCGTGCCAATGGAAATCAAATCTTCAACGCCCACTCCGGTATTGTCAAACTTCTTGGCAATGTACACGACAAGCCTTAGATTGTGTTCAATCAGCAGCGCTCTTGCCTCATTGGCATGTTCTGTCTCAAGCCCGCTGATCGCCCGGTTTTCCTCTTCACTCTCCAATGGAGGAGGAAGCACCTCAGAGCCGCCGATATAGTGTATTTCATTTCCCACTGCGTTTTTCAGATTATTTTTCCCAAAGGATAATCTCATCTTTCCCGGTAAATACAGCTTTAATATCATCTTAAATATCCTCCATCCATTCACAATATCCCTTATCCTATCAGGCTATGGTTCAGAATCATCTGGAACTCACCATTTTTTGATAATTTTCCTTTATAAAATGCGATGACAGCCCCCTTTTTGACCACCTGTTCTCTTTCCTTTTGAATAATCAGTTCATCCACTACAATCCCCTCCAAAAGCCCGTGCTCTTTCCCAAC
>CAMWJQ010000412.1 GCA_947174615.1 uncultured Lachnospiraceae bacterium | reverse complement strand
GTGGTATATTATGTATTTTTGTTCTTTTTCGTATTTGATATTTTTCAGATACGGAGCCGCATGAAATGGCTGGAGAGGTCAAGGGGGCGGTGGAGCTATCCGCTGAAATGTGTTTTGCTGGCGGTTGTTATGCTGATTATGGCTTCTGCCATAGGCGGGTGGCTTGAAAAATAGTAGTGAAATGAATAATTGTGTGTTGGCAACATACCAAAGCTTGTTATCAGGATGGTATAATTAGCGGAAACGGATAAGTCTGGTATGGGGCAGTTATGGTAAAAGAGATAAAGCAGGGCAGCACCCCATGAGAAAGGTGTTGCCCTGTTTTGCATTGTGTACCGCTCTTATTCGTTCTGTATTTCAACGTAGACTTGCAGATAACGGTTTAAACGGGCTATATCTTCATTGCTTCCGGTATTTAATATTTTTACAATTTCATCAGGTAGCTTTGAAAGAGCCTCGTTGTTTTGTTTGCCAAAGATAAGGTAATCCATGCTGCAGTCGAAGATGGAGCAGAACTGAATGATCGCTTTTAAAGAGAGGCAGGAAGTGGCATTTTCAACATGGCTGATATGTTTTGGGCTGACACCGAGCATATCAGCTAAGGCTTCCTGCGTAACCTTATGGGAGCGGCGCACCTCTGCTATTCTGGTGCCTATGACTGCCATAGTAGTATTTTCCATACCAACTGAACCTCCTAAGTATAGTTTATGTGCCATTTAGCCTTTCAATAACGCATTGAAAGGTTTGATTTTGCTATAAACTATATCTAGTAGGTTTGGTTTTTGGTGGAATCGTGATATAATAAGCGATAAGTATGCAAAAAATTAAAGAAATATAACGTGTTAGAAAATGGAGGTATTGTATGAAGTATTTTGTTAAGGACGAATCAAAAAGCCACATAGCGGTAATTATCTTGAAATGGGTGTTTACGGTTATCATGCTATTGTGCTTCGTAGGAAATGTTTCAAAAGTGGTAGTAGGGGCACTTTTCTATTTGGCTGCGGGTATTTTGATGAATCCGTTACTTGTAAAAAACCAGAAGCATAAGGTGTGGGTGATTATTGTAGCGATTCTGTTGTATCTGATTGCGCCAAGAATTGTATGTCTTATGACAAAGGGAACGATATTTTAATATTGGCAAGGTGCATTACAACTGATGCAGGAAGAAGTAGTTGACTAATAGTATTGTTAAAGAACAGGAGAATACATAATGAAGAAGAAAGTAGTAATTGCAGGAATTGTTATTTTTGCTGTGTTACTGGTATTGGGGATAGGCTTAGGATCAAGCTCAAATTCTGATGACTCAACTGAAACATTAGCAGTAAATAACACATTAAATGATACTGTAG
The DNA here is from genome assembly GCA_947174615.1 of uncultured Lachnospiraceae bacterium. Taxonomy (GTDB): domain Bacteria; phylum Bacillota; class Clostridia; order Lachnospirales; family Lachnospiraceae; genus COE1. The sequence continues at coordinate 2,223 of CAMWJQ010000412.1, read as the reverse complement.
ACGATACAGTACAGAATAAAACTGATAAGGCAGAGTCAGATGAAAATGCGATTAAGGCAATAAAGGAGGGGCATTATCCGGAATATCCAAGCCAGTCAATAGGAGAGACTTTTGACCGCTTTTTTGAAAATACCCAATGGACAAGTTCTTCTACTACCGTCACTTTTGTAGGAGAATATCAGGATGCCGAGGGTAAAAAGACAATCGGAATACAATATGAGCTTGATTCCAGTACAGGGCGTTATCGTTACAGTTCTATGTCTATTGGAGGCGCAATAGACAAAAAGGGTTCAAATGTGGCAAACAGCTTACAATATCCACAAATGATGAGAGCAGTGTTCGGCGAACAGGAAGTGCCAGTAGTTGGACTTTCAGGAAATGATGACTCTGATATAAAAGGTATGTGGATTGGAAAACCAATCGGGCAAAGTATGTATTCTACAGAAGTAATCTTTATAAAAGATGTAAGTAATGATACCATAGAGTTTGAAACTGCCTTTTGTGTGGCAGATGATGATTCCGATTGGATATGGAAGATAGCCAGAAGTGATGAAGGGACAAGCTCTCTTACAGATTCTGATGTTTCAGGGGTTAAATGCTTTTATGCGGATGGGGAAAATGTTTATGTAGATAATGATATTCTGTATTTTGGGAAATACGGCGGTGACAATATGAAAATGTATAAAACGAGTTTTCGCACGCTTGAAGAAGCGATTATGTATTATCGCAGCGAGTATGATGTCAGTAGTTTGCGTGACAATAGGGATGATATAGGTTATGTTATCGCAAATCCGATTAAGACATATATGGATGAATTTGTTGATGTCATTCCGAGTGAATACGACAGGCTTGATCCTGAATGGTATAAAAGTACAAATTACTTTGAATATGTTAATGAATATGAAAGATTGGATAGCGTGACATTTTATGATGCAGGAAACGGACTTATGGGTATATCATACAGATATACATATGATGACGCTGATGAAACAGAACAAAATCGGCTTTTTATTGACACTGCGCAATATGATGTAAATGAAAAAAATGGGATTGTATATCAGATTTTAGAGTATCAACCGATAGAATCGCCTGATTACATGGATGCTGATTATGACGAGGCTTACGAAGAAAATTATGGTTATGAAGGGCATCCGGGATTTTATAAAGTCGAGGACAGCTATATTACATATTACTCCCAAAGTATAGATTTTGACGCCAGAATAATAATTCAAATTGATATTGGACTGGGGCAATTTAGTCTTATGAATGGCAGTATGTTATTTGATGAAGGACAGAGGGATATTGATGTTCCGAATATAGATTTTGCCGCAACAGCCAATTTGTATGATGAGGCGAAAGTCAATTTAGAGGAGCAGGAAGGAGAGCAAAATCCTATTATTCAGGAGAGTTCTCAATCTGGGGAAACAATCTTCCGTGCCGCATTCTGCGAGTTCTGCAGCCTGCAGATAGATGCCACAGATCGATTCAATTTTTTTTAAAGGATTCCGGGTCATCATGCTTTTCCGGGGAGTTGAGCCAGTAACGGTTTTTCCATGGTGCGATCCCCGCAAATTTAAGGAACCTCTGTACACTTGCGACAGAAACGGATTCCACGATACCCTGCCGGCCGGCTTCTTTTGCAAGGGATGCAAGGTTCCAACAGCTCAGCTCATAGCCAAAGTCTTTTGGGTTTTTACACGCCAGTTCATTGATAAGCATGATCTGTTCCGGGGTGAATACAGGCTCTTTTCCGGGTCTTTGCTTATCCGAAAGCACGGACTTTATGACATCAGACAGCTTTTTTTCACAGTCTGACCCGTCATACTCCTCCGTCTGGGCAATAAGGTCAATGCTGTTATAAAAATGGTTCCGCCATATGCTGACAGTTGAATAGGTTGTGCCGAGCGCTTTTGCAATCTGGGTGTTGTTTTTTTCCTCCGCGGCCATCAATATAATTTTAGATCGGAGCACAATACAGGATGGCATGGAATAGCTGATACTGAAATTTTTTAATATTGTTTCTGTCTTATCAGACAAAGTAAAAGAAGCAGCTTGAAAACCACGCATAATATTCCCTCCAGTTTGAACCAATTCCTGTTTAAGGTATTATTGCATAATTTGGTAAAAAATGGAAGTAAAGAGTATATGATTATCAAAGAAACATTGTACGTTACTTTTCACACCCACGCCAGATTTAGGCATAGCAATACGCCGATGCTACAA
>CAMWJQ010000411.1 GCA_947174615.1 uncultured Lachnospiraceae bacterium | reverse complement strand
GCATATTATATATCTTGAGATGTGTGGAAATGCGCATCTCAACCTCTGTCTTCTCAAATGGCTTTGGAATATAATCCACTGCACCGAGCTCAAATCCCTTGCTGAGATCCGAGGCAGTATCCATCGCCGAGATAAATATCACTGGAATATCTTTGGTATAAGGGTCATTTTTTAACATAGAGCAAAATGTAAATCCATCTGTCTCCGGCATGGAAATATCTGATAAAATAACTTTGGGAAGCTGTTCTCTGTCCTCAATGATCTGAAGCGCCTCCTTCACGCTCTGTGCAAGCAATGCCTCATACCCCATATTTTTGATAATCTCTTCCAGAATAATCAGATTTACATCAACATCATCAACAACGAGGATGCTGATGTCACTATTATTTTGTGATGTTCTATTCATAATTATATCTCCAGCCCTTCAACCTCAAGCAACAACTGTTCCTTTACCTTCTGCGCATAATCCCGCGCCTTATCGCAGTCCGCCTTTCTGATCGACATCTCCATCCGAAATGTCATGCGCTGCAAATCCTTTGATCCGCCGCTGAGCAGCTGTTTTAGCATTGCAGCGAAACTCTCCGCTTTCTGCCAGTTCTCCATATCCATGCTGATATTTAGTTTTTCAAAATATTTTTTGAGTTCCCTGACATTAATCTCACTGCCCAATTCATACATCAAATCCTGTTCGCCCGCTATCCTGTTGAGGTTGTGCGAATACTTCCACTTTCTAATAGAAGGCTCCTGTTCCACGGCTTCCTGTGTCTGTTCCTGTCTCAAACGCACGGTGAACGAAAACGTTGAGCCCTTTCCCTTCTCGCCCTCTGCCCAGACCTTACCATGCATCATTTGAACAAGTTCTTTGGTGATCGAAAGACCAAGCCCTGTACCGCCAAACTTTCTGGTAATCGAAGCGTCTGCCTGAGAAAAACTCTTAAACAGTTTATCCTTATCCTCCGGTGAAAGTCCGATTCCGGTATCAACTACCATGAAAAACAACTCAATTTCATCATTGATCTTCGTATTTAGAGACACCTCAATTCCAACATATCCCTGCTCTGTAAACTTCACTGCATTTGATACAAGGTTATTTAAAATCTGTGTCAGACGCAGCTCATCGCCAATCACCTTGTCAGGAATCTCCGACGCGATATTGAGCGTAAACCGAAGTCCCTTTCTCATGGTGAGCATATTGAACATTTTTTCCATTTTAGACATCAGTTCATAAAAGGAAAACGGCTTTTCATCCAATTGAAACTTTCCCGCCTCAAGTTTAGAAAAATCAAGAATGTTATTGATAATCCCCTCCATCGTCGAACAGCAGTCAAGAATCATCTTTAGATAATTGGTTTTCTGAAAATCCTGTTCCTGCTCCATCAAGATCTCGGCATGACCTTTGATTCCGTTTACCGGCGTTCGCAGCTCATGCGTCACATTCGCAACAAAAGCATCCCTTGCCTTCATAGACTCCTGCATCTGGATTGTGGTCTCCTCCACTTTCTTGATACTCTCTTTGTATCGTGTCATATCAACAGCAGTACAGACAAGAACCTCCTCTCCATCAAATATTGCTGACGCAATCTTAATCTCCACTGGGAAGCATGTCTTATTCTTTCGATACAGCACTGTCTCGAATATTTCAGAATCCTTGTAATTCGCCGCAAGTTCAACATGATTGTCCACGACTGTAAACACATTCTGGAACAACTCTCCGATAAATACACCAACAAGCTCACCTGCACTGTAGCCTGTGAGCTCTAAAAGTCTATCATTACAATAATTGATACATCCATTGGCGTCATATCTGACAATACATTCCTGACTGTGATTCAAAATAAAATAAAAAAATTCTTCCAGATTTTTTGTCATTTATTCTTCCTCGTCCTCTTCCTGCTTCTCCGCAAAATCAAGCGAATTGTCACTGAGCAGCTTAACGGGATCGAGCAAAAGCTTGACATGATCCCCAATCTTGCCAATCCCGCGGATAAATTTTGCCTGTGCATTCGCCTTTGACACATTTGGCGGCGGTAAAATATCCTCTTCCTCTATGGATACCACCTCAGAAATTGTCTCAACGATAAGACCTACCACAACATTCTGAACATCAATCACAATGATACAAGTGCGGTCATTATATTCAAAAAGCTGCTTCCCAAAACGGTCTGCAACATCAATCACTGGAATGATCTTACCTCTAAGATTAATCAGCCCCTTGATGAAATGTTCCACCTCTGGAATCGGTGCAATCTGCTGCATCTGTATGATTTCATTCACATACTTTAACTCTATGCCAAAGACATCACTTCCTATGCAGAACGTCATATATTTGCCCTGCCTGATATCCTCTTGCCCTAAAGCTTCAAGATTCTCTAATTTTTCTTCCATGCAAAACTTCCCCCTTTAAATCTTAAAATCCAAGCTTTTCAAGCATACCTTTTAGTTTTTCAAGATCTATCGGCTTTGCGCAGTACACTGTGCAGCCAAGCTCGAAAGCCTTTTTGACATTTTTCTCCTCATTGAGCGCTGTTGTCATGATCACTCTCGCCTGATCAGCAGGGTCCACATTATGTTCTCTCTCGATATCACGAATATTTTTGAGTGCCTGATAGCCATCCATCACAGGCATCATCACATCCAAGCAGATCAAATCATAGGGATCTTCCTCTTCCAGCGCCATCATAAAAGCATCAATTGCTTCCATGCCATCAACCGTAACGTCACACTCGCCGTATGCCGACAAAAATTTTAAGATCGCCTTTCTACTGGCGAAATCATCTTCTGCTATTAAAATTCTCATAATTTGCCTCCTGTTTATCTCCTTATTTTCACTGCCTTTTATCCAGCAGATAATATATTTTTTGTGAAATTTGTTCCAACGGCACCTGCCAGCATACTGCACCAATATCATATGCTACTTTGGGCATTCCGTACACAATGCACGTTTTCTCATCCTGTCCTATGGTGCGCGCACCTGCATTTCTCATAGCCAGCAGCCCCTTGGCGCCATCACTCCCCATCCCTGTCATCAGCACGCCGATCGCGTCTTTTCCTGCAACCCGCGCCACCGATTCAAAAAGTGCGTCAACAGACGGGCAGTGACCCGTGACCCTCGGTCCGTATTTACACTCAACCTGATATCTTCCGTTAATCTTTACGATGCGCATCTGCTTATCTCCCGGCGCCAGAAGGATCTGCCCCTGTCTGACCACGTCTCCTGACACAGCCTCCTTCACAGAAACCTCTCCCTCGTTATTCAGCCGCTGCGCATACATCTTGGTAAATCCTTCAGGCATATGCTGTACCAGCACAACCCCCGGAATATCCTTCTTTAATCCTCTCACAACGGTGGCAATCGCCTCTGTTCCTCCTGTCGAAGCCCCCATTGCAATGATGGATGTCATCGTTGATGCACTCCCCGTTCCCAGCATATTGACAGCCGGTTGACAAGCTTTGTTTGACGCTGCAAGCCACTCCCCTCCTGCAATTTTTTTGAGACGACGGCAGATATTGTCATGTTCGAGCGCATGCAGATCATTCCCGCAGGGGATGAAATCCTTTGCTCCTGCCAAATAAGCAGCATCCTCATACTGTG
>CAMWJQ010000410.1 GCA_947174615.1 uncultured Lachnospiraceae bacterium | reverse complement strand
GTGTTGGCGTTGACAGTGCTGACCGAGCGGATTGTACATGTGGTGATTCATCCTGTGCAGGGACTGACAGAAGTGATTCAACATATGACAGACGGAAACTTTATACAATACCACGCTACGAAAAACAGGGATGAAATCGGCGTTATGAGCCGTTGTGTTGAGAAGTTTATTGTCACGATGCGCGGCATGATCCTCTCGATTGAGAATGTGTCACATACATTGCACGAGCAGGCGGATAACAGCAAGAAGGTTTCCAATCAAATGTTTGATGCATCCAAACAGCAGAATCAATCCATGAAGGATTTGAATACGACAGTAGAGCAGTTATCCATCTCTGTCAATGAGATTGCGCATAGTGCGACGACACTGGCTTCTCTCGTGGCAGAGACGAAGGAGGACGGAGACGGCATGAATGGCAGGATGAAAGAAACGGTAAGCATTTCCCAGAAAGGAAAAGAGGTCATGCAGGGTGTAGACACGGCGATGCAGCGCATTGACAGTTCTGTGCGGCAGCTGCAGCATGCGATTGACGAGGTAGGGAATGTGTCTGGTGAGATCACAAATATCACGAGGGTGATTGGCGATATCGCAGATGAGACAAACCTGCTGTCGCTAAATGCTTCCATTGAGGCAGCGCGGGCGGGGGCAGCGGGAAAGGGCTTTACAGTAGTCGCTTCAGAAATTGGCAAGTTGGCACAGACGAGCATGGAATCAGTCAAGCATATTGACACGCTTGTCATGGAGATTCAGAGACTGATTAGGGATGTCATTGTGCAGGCAAACGGCAGCATGGAGAATATCAACAACAGCAGTGCGCTGATTGGCAATGCAGTGACGACGTATGATACAATTTTTGAGAACATTGTCGTGGTTGGGGAGCTGGCACAGCAGATGATACAGAAAGTGGACCAAGTGGAGGATGTCGCGCGGAATGTGGCGGCAATCTCCGAGGAGCAGGCGGCAAGCTCGCAGGAAATCCTTGGTTCGTCGGATATTCTGGTAGAGCAGGCGGATGGACTGATGTCAAACAGCGGGATTGTGGCAAAGGAATCTGAGGAACTAACGGCATCGGCAAGAGAGCTGGAATCGCAGATTAAGATGTTTCGGGTATAACATGTATCAGGAAATGGAGGTGGGAGAGGAAGAATAGATTGCAGCGCAGACGTGAAGAGATAGTCTGTACACAGACTGTCATCGATTTTAAGTGCAGAAAGGAAAATGCAGATGAAGAAAAAGGTACATATCGCACTTCTGACCATGCTTTTAATATTGTTGTTCGGAAGTATGGCAGTTCACGCCGAAGGCAGCTTTTTCATTAATATGAAAACAGCCACCATCAATATCGGCGATGAGGAGAACCAGCTCGTACTTGAGATTGAGAAGCTGCCAGAGGGCAGAAAGACCAGATGGGTTTCCTGGAATGAGAATATAGCAGTAGTTGACCAAGAGGGGCAGAAGGGAATTGTGACTGCGCTCAGGAAAGGAAAAGCCATTATTTCGTCGGGAATCGGCTTTCCGCGTGAAACCTGACTTGTCACAGTCGTAGAGCCAAGCGTCAAATTAAATAAGACAGCAGCAGTCCTATACTGCGCGCCGGCGCCAGAGAGCGCAAAAGCAGTGTCTGGCGGAGATACGCTGCAGTTAAAGGCGGCTGTGAAGGGCGCAGACAAAAATACGGTATGGAGCAGCAGCAACAAGAAGGTTGCCACCGTAGATGACACAGGGAAGGTGACCGCTGTCTCCGCAGGGACAGCGGACATTACCGCCACGGCAAACGGCATACCGTCAATATGCAGGATCACTGTGAAGAACAATGCAGTCTCGCTGAATCTTGACACCATGCTGCTGAGCACAAAAGGTGCAGGAAGCTCTGTGAAGCTTGTGCCCGTGGTGGTCGGCTCTAATAAGAAGGTGGCATGGACAAGCTCTGACGCGGCGGTTGCCACCGTAAAGGGCGGAAAGATTACAGGAAAGAAAACCGGAGAGGCAGAAATTACTGCCACAGCAAACGGCGTGTCAGCAAAGTGTCATGTCAAAGTGGAAGAAGGGTTGATCTCCGTGGGTGAGGAGCAGGTACAGCTTTATATGACAAAGGATTCTGCGGAGTCAAAACAGCTGAAAACAAATGCTTCCCGAAATGATATTGTAGTGTGGAGCAGCAGTGATGAGAAAATTGCGTCAGTGGACAGCAATGGACTTGTATCGGCAAAGGGCACAGGAACAGCACTGATCACAGCCGCCTGCAACGGAAAAGCAGATACTTGTATCGTCGAAGTGACAGACACAGCAACGACGGTTAAGGAGCGGGTTGTACATTTAAAAACCAAAGGAGCAGCCAAAACCTATACGCTGGACTGTCAGGTGACTGGGCGGAAAAATGCTGTAAAATGGAAAAGCTCGAACCCGAAGGTGGCTTCGGTCAGCAAAGGGAAAATTACAGCAAAGAAACCCGGAACGGCAACCATCACGGCAGAGGCAAACGGCGTTGAGGACACAGTGCGCGTGACCGTACAGGAGTTTACGCCGTCGATCACGCTGAGCCAGCACGAGTATACGCTTTATACAAAGGGGAAAGGTAACACGATCTCAATCAAGGCATCCGTAGATGGAGCAAACAAAAAGGCAGTGTGGCAAAGCAGCAGGCAAGAAGTTGCCAAAGTCGATGCCAAAGGAAAAGTTACTGCTATAAAAGCTGGCAGTACGCTGATTACAGCGGAGGCAAATGGTGTGACAGCAAAGTGCTGGGTGCGCGTAAAAGAGCCCAAAGTGACACTTGAAAAGAAATACTATCTGCTGAATCCGGGCGACACCCAGAATTTGGAAGTGGATGTAGTTGGCGCAAGCCAGTCCGTGAAATATAAATCGTCCAACACAACGGCGGTCGCAGTCAAGAAGGGTGTTCTCACTGCCAAAAAGGCTGGCAGTGCGGAGATCAGTGTGACGGCAAACGGCATCACTGCAGTCTGTCATGTGATGGTGACAGACTGCAAGGAGCATGAATGGAAACCGGTGGAAGCGTCAGAGCAGGAAAAGGACGATATCGCAGCAGCTTGTGAGGAGAGAGGACTTCGGACGGAGATTTGTACAAAATGCGGCGGAAAGAAGCAGGAAGTGCTCGAGCCATTAGGACATCAGTTTGGGAGGTGGACAGTGACAGTCAAGGCGACAGAAAATGCGGCAGGTCTGGAACAGCAGGTGTGCAGCCGCTGCGGAGCAGAAAATACCAGAAGCATTCCAGTCAAAAATAAAGTGGAGGCTGCAGATGCCTATAAGCTTGTGTGGGAGGATAATTTTGACGGAGATCAGCTCAACATGAACGACTGGAATTTTGAGTATCATGAACCCGGATGGGTCAACGCAGAGCTGCAGGAATACGGAGATTCTGCGAAAAATACCTATGTAAAGGACGGCAGTCTCTACATTCAGGCAGTCAAGGAAATCGTTGACGGCAAGCCATATTATACATCGGGCAGAATCAATACACAGGGAAAACATGATTTTCAGTATGGCAGATTTGAAGTGCGGGCAAAGGTTCCAAGCGGCAAAGGCTTCCTGCCGGCATTCTGGATGATGCCCACAGATGAGAGCTATTATGG